>CAZVAZ010000053.1:0-12202 GCA_964625235.1 uncultured Hyphomicrobiales bacterium | reverse complement strand
TGGTTTAATTATTTGCGCCTGAGACAATTGTCGGCGCGAACGTTCTTCATTTATTCAGAAAATTTGATTGATCAATAGGCGCCGGGGCATATGACCCTTTTGTGGATTACGAAACTATGGCTTTAACGCTTTATAACACTCTCACGCGTTCGAAACAGCTGTTCGAGCCGCTCGACCCCGCCCATGTGCGTATGTATGTGTGCGGGCCTACGGTCTATGATTATGCCCATATCGGCAATGCACGGCCGATTATCGTTTTTGATGTGCTCTATCGGTTGTTGAGGCACCTGTATGGAGCGCCGGGGCAAAAAGTTACCTACGTGCGTAACATCACCGATGTGGATGACAAGATAAATGCGCGGGCGGCGCAAGAAGGGGTGTCAATTGAAGAAGTAACCTCGCGCACAATCAAACAGTTTCATCTCGATATTTCTGCACTGGGCGTGCTTGAACCCGATGTGGAGCCGCGCGCTACCGAGCATGTGGGTGCGATGATTGTCATGATTGAAAAACTGATTGCCAAAGGCCATGCCTATGCAGCTGAAGGCCACGTTTTGTTTGATGTGCCGTCAATGCCTGAGTATGGCAAGCTCTCCAACCGCTCTACTGATGATATGCTGGCGGGCGCGCGGGTGGAAATAGCCCCATATAAGCGCGATGCCATGGATTTTGTTTTGTGGAAACCATCGAGCGATGATCTGCCGGGCTGGGACAGTCCGTGGGGGCGCGGGCGTCCGGGCTGGCATATTGAATGTTCAGCCATGTCGGAAGCTTATCTGGGTGAGGAATTTGACATTCACGGCGGCGGCGTTGATCTGGTGTTTCCCCATCATGAAAACGAAGTTGCCCAGAGCCGTTGCTGCTTTGGCACCAAAACCATGGCGCGATACTGGATGCATAATGGTCATCTTCAGGTCGAAGGTGAGACCATGTCGAAATCGCGCGGTAATTTCCTCACCATAAATGACCAACTGCGCGACTGGCCCGGCGAGGTTTTGCGCCTGACGATGCTGAAAACCCACTACCGGCAACCGTTTGACTGGACTGTAAAGGGGTTGCAGGAAAGTCAGAAAAATCTGGAAAAATGGTATGATCGGATTGAAGGGGCAAATGTCGGTAACATTGATGATGATGTTATCGCGGCTCTAAGCGATGATTTAAACACGCCTTTGGCATTTTCAAAACTCCACCAGATTAAAGATGCCGAGGTATTGGCCGGAGCTTTGTCGTTGCTGGGATTTTCTCTTAATATCAATACCTTGAATCCAAAAAATAATGCAACTACTGAAGTGGATGGGGAATTGGTTGAAGCATTGATTTTGCAGCGCCTGGAGGCGCGGTCTGTCAAAAACTGGGTAGAGGCCGATCGCCTGCGTGATGAAATTGTCAACATGGGCGTGGTGATCCAGGATGGCCCCGATGGCACATCGTGGGAGGCTAAACGATGAGTTTGGAACGGCTCTATCTGTTCGATACGACCTTGAGGGATGGGGCGCAAACCGCAGGCGTTGATTTTTCTCTTGAGGACAAACTGCAAATTGCCGCCATGCTGGATAATCTCGGTATTGATTACATCGAAGGCGGATATCCCGGTGCCAATCTGTGTGATAGCGAGTTGTTTTCCAAAGAGCGCAATCTGAAGGCGCACTTTACCGCTTTTGGCATGACCAAACGTCATGGGCGATCGGTTGAAAATGATCCCGGATTGCAGGAAATTCTCAATGCCAAAGCCGATGCCATCTGTTTTGTCGCCAAGGCCTGGGATTATCATGTGCGTGTGGCTCTGGGCTGTTCCAATGAAGACAATGTGATCGGCATAAGCCAGTCGATAAAGGCTGCCATCGCTGCGGGAAAAGAAGCTCTGCTCGATTGTGAGCACTTCTTTGATGGCTATAAAGCCAACCCGGAATATGCGCTTGAATGTGCCAGGGTTGCCTTTGACGCCGGCGCACGCTGGGTGGTTTTGTGTGATACCAATGGCGGTACTTTGCCCAATGAAGTGCGGCAAATCGTGGGCGAGGTGGTCAAGGTTGTTCCGGGAACTCACCTTGGTATACATGCCCATAATGACACTGAACATGCGGTGGCAAATTCACTTGCAGCTGTGCGGGCCGGGGTGCGCCAAATTCAAGGCACGCTCAATGGTATTGGCGAGCGCTGCGGTAATGCCAATCTGATTTCGATTATTCCAACTTTGATGCTGAAACCTGAGTATGCCGACAGGTTTGATCTTAATATTTCGACTGACGGTCTGGCCGGTATCACGCAAGTGTCGCGGGCATTTGATGAACTGCTTAATCGCGCGCCGGAAATTCAGGCACCCTACGTGGGCGCCAGCGCCTTTGCCACCAGTGCCGGAATTCATGCATCAGCCATAATGAAAAGCCCGGATACTTACGAGCACGTGGCGCCGGAAAAAATCGGCAACATGCGGCGGCTGCTGGTGTCGGACCAGGCCGGTCGCTCCAATATCATGGCCCAGCTGGAACGTCTGGGGATTGCAGTTGAAAAGGACGACCCGCGCATTTCCACCCTGCTGAGGGTGGTCAAGGAACGCGAAGCGATTGGCTATGCCTACGAGGTGGCGGAAGCATCGTTTGAGTTGCTGGCACGGCGCACGCTGGGGAGTGTGCCGGAATATTTCAGTATTGATTCCTATCGCGTCATGGTTGAACGCCGCTACAATGCCAAGGGCGAACTTGTCACTGTTTCCGAGGCCACGGTGAAGGCTGTGATAGACGGCGAAGTCACGTTTTCAGCCGGGGAGGGCAATGGCCCGGTGAATGCACTCGATATGGCTTTGCGCAAGGACCTGGGCAAATACTCGCGCTATATCACTGATTTAACGCTGATTGACTACAAGGTGAGGGTGCTCACCGGTGGTACCGATGCGGTGACGCGGGTTTTGGTTGAATCCGGTGATGGCGAGGGCAACCGCTGGTTTACGTTGGGGGTTTCTCCCAATATCGTTGATGCGTCATTCCATGCGCTCATCGACAGTGTCACCTACAAACTTCATCGTGACGGTGCACCGCCACCCTAAGCCTGAGGCTGGTAAATGCCTTGCAGTTTCGGCAATATATCCTCAACCGTGTCGGCCACCTGAAATGGTACTTCAAGGCCATCACGGATAAATTCATCTGCCGTCATGTGTTCAAGCAGAAAAATCAGCGGTTGCCAGAACTTGTCTATATTGGCAATGACAATAGGCTTGGAATGCAAGTTCAACTGGCTCCAGGTCATCATTTCCACCAGTTCTTCCAGCGTGCCGATGCCGCCGGGAAAGGCAACGAATGCATCTGACAGATCATGCATGGTCTGTTTGCGTTCATGCATGTTTTCGGTGATGATGAGTTCGCTTAAGCCGTCATGCATCAGGGTGGATTTATACCAGAACCTTGGCAGCACACCGGTAACATGGCCCCCGGCCTCAAGGGTAGCGCTGGCGATTTCACCCATGATGCCGATATTGGCGCCGCCATAGACAATGCCAATGTTGTTTTGTGCGCAAATGCGACCAAAATCTTGTGCAGCGGTTAAATAATTCGGGTTTGCTCCGGGGCCGGAACCGCAGTAAACGCAAATTTTTCTCAATTCCGTCATTTTTTCGACCTATGCCAATCACAGTTTTTGCAGATGGCAGTTATCAAAAAAATTAGCCAACACAAAGAGTTGCGTTAACTTTGTGATGTCCGAAATTTGCTATTCGCCCCTGTGGGGAGTAGATTAGAGATTACTTTAATGTTGTAAACGACAAATTGTCCGGACAGGGGTTTAACCTTGCCGGCATCGGTTTGTTTCGTGATTGGTAAAAGGGTGCGCCGTGGGTAGAGCTTTGTGGATTGCATTTGCAGCAATCTTTACATCACTCCTGCTTTATCTCGCATTTGTCGGCCACCGTGAACAGGTGGAGCGAATGGCATCGAACCTGCCCAATGCGCTGAGTGGTTTGACCGCACTGGTAGAGCGCATAAGTCTGCCCGGCAAAAGCCAAATTGCAAAAGCTCCCAAAGTTTCCCAGCCGCAAAAATCAATTGCCACACTCCCGGTATCGATAACAGATGTTGAATACCGGGTGGATGGTCAACTGGTTCTGGCGGGCAATGCAGCGCCGGGCGTTCAACTGGATTTTTTCATTGACGGGGTGAAAACAGCGCCACAAAGCCTGCAGGCGGAAGGCACCTGGAAACTTGTGGTGCCAGAGGAGGTTTTGCCCGGCCCGCACCGGCTGGAAGTGTCTGTTCCGGCAAGCGCGAAGCGCCCGCGAACAATTGTGGTATTGAATTTTGTCAAGGCTGGAGCGGACGAAATTGCTGCTGTGGCGGCGTCGAGGCAAATTGCCGAGGCCGAAAAACCCCCCGTCATTGACCCGATGGATAATCTACCTGAACAACGGTCGCGCAAACCATCACCGGGATTTTCCAAGCTGGCGGAACTGGCGCAATCGCAATCGGTACGGCGTGATGTCAATCCTTTGAGCGGTCTGTCACCAAAACTGATGATTGACGATGGACCCTTGCTGGCAACACCGCAAACCGGTGCAGTGGTGGATAACGCGACCAATCGCAAAACCGCTCCGGCAGTGGAAACAATTGTGCCAACACCGTGGCTGCAAAACAGTCAACCGCAACAGGTGAGCCCGCGCCCCCAGGGTGTTGAGCAGGCGCAAAATGTAAATACAGGTACTCAAGCGTCCAAAAAACCCGCGGTCGCGGCTACAACTGCTGTCGAGGATAAAGAAAAAACTTCCAAAACCGGCATTCCCGAGGTAACAGTCAGCCCGGGCAAAGGTCTGGTTGTGGTGCAGCCGGGAAATACATTGTGGGACCTGGCGATTTCAATTTATGGTTCAAGTCGCTATTATCAGAAACTATATCGTGCCAACCGGCATATTATCAAAGACCCGAGAAGAATTTTTCCCGGTCAGGTTTTGTTTGCACCAGATGCCGACCCGCCGACACGCATTGAACCTAACTCACCGCCGCAATGGTCGCCACCGCAATAAAGGGTATTTTTTGATTATTTACATGTTCTTTTACTCAGCCGCGAAGCGTGGTTGCCGACAGTGAAAAGTGACAGTCATTCTCCGCGCCCGGTAAAAACCGGCGGTGGAAATATTGCCACCATACGGGCAATTCTACCCTATTTGTGGATGGATGACCGCCCGGATCTAAAACAGCGCGTGGTGCTGTCAATCATAGCTCTGGTATTGGCAAAACTGGCGACGATCAGCGCGCCGTTTTTCTACAAGGAAATCATTGACCAGTTGGCACCGGCCACCGGTTCTGCGACAGCAGCTACCATAATTGTTGCGCCAATTGCCCTCATTCTGATTTACGGAATTGCCCGTATCATGATGGTGGCAATTGCTCAGATTCGCGATGCGATTTTTGCCAAGGTTGGACAAAATGCGGTTCGCCACCTGGCGAAGCAGACATTTGCTCATCTGCACGAGTTGTCTTTGCGTTTTCATCTGGAAAAGCGCACAGGCGGATTGAGCCGGGTAATAGACCGTGGCACCAAGGGTATCGAAATTACTCTGCGGTATTCCCTGTTCAACACCTTTCCAACCCTATTGGAAATGATATTTGTCTGTATTGTTTTATGGCTTAATTTCAGCCTCTTATATGCGTTTGTTACAGCAGTTACTGTCATTCTTTATATCTGGTTCACCTATAAGGCGACTGAGTGGCGCATTGAGTTGCGCCGCCGGATGAATGAGGCTGACAATGAGGCCGGGTCAAAGGCTATTGACAGCTTGCTGAATTTTGAAACCGTAAAATATTTCGGTAATGAACAGTATGAAACCGACAGGTTTGATGTGTCGATGGCGAAATATGAAAAAGCGGCGACGAAAACAATGACCTCATTGTCGTTCCTCAATTCCGGTCAGATTATTATATTCACCACCGGCATGGTTATTTCCATGGTGCTGGCGGGCCAGGGGGTTGCTGCGGGCAGGTTGAGCATCGGTGACTTTGTTATGGTGCATGCTTTTCTGATTCAGCTTTATTTACCCCTGAATTTTCTCGGTTCGGTCTATCGCGATATCAAACAGGGGTTGCTGGACATTGAAACCATGTTTGATGTGCTTTCAGTTGCCCCGGAAATTGCCGACCAAAAAAATGCACCGGCGCTAAAAGTGGACAAGGGCGGGATTGAGTTTGATCATGTGAGTTTTTCCTATGATCCTTTACGCCCGATTTTAAAGGATGTCAGTTTTAAGGTTCCGGCAGGAAAAACCGTGGCTATCGTTGGCCCCAGCGGTGCCGGTAAATCAACCATATCGCGAATATTGTTCCGGTTTTATGATATTTCTGCCGGGGCTGTAAGAATTGATGGCCAGGATATTCGTGAGGTGTCACAAAAATCCCTGCGCGCCAGCCTTGGTATGGTGCCGCAGGATACGGTTTTGTTTAATGATACCATCGGCTATAATATTCACTACGGACAGCCGGGCAGAAGTGATGATGAAGTTATAGAGGCAGCAAAGCTTGCCCAAATCCATGATTTTATTTTGGAATTGCCGGATGGCTATGATGCCATGGTGGGGGAGCGGGGATTAAAACTATCCGGCGGGGAAAAACAGCGGATAGCCATTGCCCGCACAATTTTGAAATCACCACCTGTGTTAATTCTTGATGAAGCAACATCTGCTCTGGACACCTATACCGAGCGCGAAATACAGGAAGCTCTGAAGCTGGTGTCAAAAGGGCGCACCACCCTGGTTATCGCTCACAGATTATCTACGGTAGTGGATGCAGATCAGATTATCGTTCTGGAAAAAGGTGTGATAATAGAACGTGGTTCGCACGCGCAGTTATTGAAAAAACAGGGACTGTATGCTGGCATGTGGCAGCGTCAGCAGGATCTGGAAAAAGCCCGGGAGCAACTGAAACGAACACTTGAAGCTGAAGCCGCAGAAAATCTGCAGGCCGAACGAGGCGATGACAATGATTAAATCTATTCTCTCGATTTTTGTACCCATTCACCGCGAAGGCCATCGATTTATCGGTATTTTCGCGGTTCTTGCCCTGTTGCTGTTTTTTCTGTGGCAGCCGCTGGGCTGGCTCGGGGTCATTGCAACCTTGTGGTGTGTTTATTTTTTCCGCGATCCGGTTCGCGTAACGCCTTTGCGCGAAGGGCTGGTGATTTCCCCGGCTGATGGCAGGGTCAGTCTTATTGTTGAGGTGATGCCACCACCCGAACTCGATCTTGGTGATAGTCCATTGACGCGAATTTCTGTGTTCATGAATGTTTTTGACTGTCATGTTAATCGCGCACCGGTTGCCGGGCGCATTGTTAAGATGGTCTATGTGCCGGGAAAGTTCATCAATGCCGAACTCGACAAGGCATCGGAACATAATGAACGCCAGTGCCTGACCATCGAGACGGCGGCAAAAAAGCGTTTTGGCGTGGTTCAGATTGCCGGACTGGTGGCGCGGCGAATTGTTGGCTTTGTCAGTGAAAATGAGCCCATCGGTGCGGGCGAGCGCTTTGGTCTTATCCGGTTTGGCTCACGGCTGGATGTTTATCTGCCAGCAGGCCACAAGGCTCTTGTCGGGGTTGGCCAGCGTGCAATTGCCGGTGAGACGGTGCTGGCCGATATTGCCTCGAAGGAACCAGCGCGTGAATACCGCGCCAGTTGAAGCCTGGTTCGAACAGTAAACGGGAAACCAGTTACGTGAGTAAGCAGCCTCTTAAAACCACGGCAAAGCGAAAAAAGCGCCTGCAACGCCGGATTAAATTCAACCGCGTTCCAATCCGTGTGCTGATACCCAATATCATTACCCTGCTGGCTGTGGGCAGTGGGTTGACGGCCATCAGGCTGGGCTTCGACGGCCGCTTTGAGCTGGCTGTTGCCGCCGTTATTCTGGCCACGGTTCTGGATGCTCTGGACGGGCAGGTGGCGCGGCTTTTAAAGGGGACGTCCAAATTTGGCGCTGAACTTGATTCCCTCGCTGACTTTGTCAATTTTGGCGTGGTGCCGGGAGTTCTTATTTACCTGTGGTCGTTACACGAATTAAATAATCTTGGCTGGATCACCATTCTGGCTTTCGCCTTGTGCATGGCGATGCGGCTGGCGCGGTTTAATGTGGCACTTGAAGATCCTGATAAGCCCGCCTGGGCAGCCGGGTATTTTTCCGGTATTCCCGCACCAGCCGGTGCAGGCCTGTTGCTGCTGCCGATGTATTTGAGTTTTCTCGGACTTTTTGAAGGGCCGGATGCAGCAAAGTTTCTGGTTTTCTACACTCCCCTGGTGACGATAATGCTGGTCAGTCCGGTGCCGACGTTTTCCAGTAAACTTATCGGTAATTATGTGCCGCGCGACATGGTATTACCCAGTATGGTGATGATTGTGCTGTTTGCCGCCGTGCTGGTGAGCTACCCGTGGTTTGTGCTGACATTTGTGGCTCTGGCTTATATTATCTCCATACCTTTTTCCATGAAGCGCTATGGGGAGTTGATGAAACAGCACAAGCTGGAGACCGGAGCCGGGGAAGAAGTCAGCAAATCAGATAAAGAGGCCTGATTCTAGCTGATATTGGCGCGAACTGTTTGTTCAATCCTGCGCCAGTCATTTAGCTGCGACCGCGGAAAACGGTATTGTATCCAGGTATTGCCGGACAGAGCCAATTGACGCCAGCACATGGCGCGGGTGGCAGTTGTGCTGCGCTGGCAATGCAAAACATAACTGCCACCTGATATGTATGCCACAAAAATATCCTGCCCGTCGAAGCCAAATCCCTTTCGGGCCTGACGCTGTGTCAGGCCAAAGCCGGTCGTATTACCGGCTGGTTCCAGCACGGTTTTATAGAATTCCGGCATGCCGTCGCTGGTTAAGGGAAATCCATACCCAGCCGGTAGTTTTTCAATGATGATGTTGTTGCCAGGCTGATTAATGGTCAGCTGTGGTGCCGCCTTTGGTGCCACGGCGGGTAACGGGGCTGTGGAGGCGGGTGCTGCCTTATTGCTGCCGATAACCGGCAATCTCCATTGCAGTTGAGTTGTCGTTGCCATCAACCCCAATACGGCCAGTGTTGTTGTAAGCAGGCCAGCGATAAAAACGCGTGATGTAGGTTTAGGGTCCGAAGCGGGGGAGGGGTAATTATCTTGTGACAACATGTTGCGCATAACCATTGCTGTAAATGTGTGCTGTTTTGAGACAAAAATTGTCGCCGATTTGCCAAAGCTTGAGCAATCTTACGATATAGCTATTATTTTATGGTTAACGAGAGGTAAACAGTTGCCCGCTGCGGCAAGAATGGTCAATAATGAAACGGTGAGGCTAATTCGGGTTGGTATGGTGTTTGCTTACTAAGGGGTCAGTGAAGTTCACCGGCAGATTTTAAGCCATCGAATTCGAACATGTAAAAGCCCGGATGCGGGATTTAGTAGGCGTTGAGTAAAATGTATCAAGATTTGCTGGTTTATGTATATGCAATCTCCACCGGGTTTGTTTTTGGCGGGGTGATTGGAAGTTTTTATCAATTGGTGACGGGGAAGCGAATTAAATTCGAACTCCTGATGGAAGGTGGCCCGATTGTTGTTGTTACCGCTATGGCTCTGGTGCTGGCCGGGCCGATAATTGTCATGCGCAATGCTATTAAAGCCCAGTTCATCGAGCATCGCCCGGGGCATTGGCTTGCGCTCAGCACATTGATTTGTGCCTTGTGGAGTTTTATGTCGGGTATTTTTGTCCTGAGTTTCGCCCTTGCACTGCGGGCATAGTGCATGTTGCACTTAAATAAACTACAAAATCCTCCTTCGTCATCATCTTCGGGCCAGCCCACCAGTATCCGGTTTATATTGCCTCCCCCTCTGCCGGGGGAGAGTTAGTTCCTGGGTCGAGGATGACGGGTTGGGTGAGTTCAGTTGAGCGCGACACGTTTTAATACTAGATAATCAAAGCCAGCCATCATTGGCGCATTTAAACCGGGTAAACTCCATGTCGTCTTACAACAAGCGTCGTCGCACATTTGCGATTATCTCGCATCCCGATGCGGGCAAGACCACATTGACGGAAAAGCTGCTGGTGGCTGGCGGTGCCATCCACATGGCCGGTGCAGTCAAAACCCGTGGTGCCCAGCGCCGGGCGCGTTCCGACTGGATGAAGATTGAACAGGATCGCGGTATTTCAGTAACGTCTTCGGTGATGACGTTTGAGTATCAGGGTTTGATCTGCAATCTGCTCGATACACCGGGCCATGAAGATTTCAGCGAAGATACCTACCGCACGCTGACAGCGGTCGATTCCGCCATCATGGTGATTGATGCAGCCAAAGGCATCGAGCAGCAGACGCGCAAACTGTTTGAAGTCTGCCGCCTGCGCGATATCCCCATCATCACCTACATCAACAAACTCGACAGGGAAGGGCGCGATCCATTTGAATTGCTTGATGAAATACAGGAGGTCTTGCAACTTGATATCGCGCCGGTCGTCTGGCCAATCGGCATGGGTGTGGATTTCAAAGGCTGTTATGACCTGCAAAAAGACGAATTTCTGACATCAGAAAAACCCAACACCGCCTGGGACAAAACGGTTAAATGCGATGGCCCCGGTGGCGACACGCTCAAACAGATGGGCTTTGGCGCAACCCTAGATTCAGCGCTGGAAAATCTCGAACTGGCCAAAGATGCCTATTCGGATTTTGACGAAGAAGCCTATCAGGAAGGCTACCTCACCCCGGTGATTTTCGGCAGTGCCTTAAAAGACTATGGCGTCAAGGCGCTGATTGATCTCATTGCCGCCCACGCGCCAGACCCGCGGCCAAGCCCGGCACAAAGCCGCATCGTCCAGCCCGAGGAAGATAAAGTCACGGGCTTTGTCTTCAAGGTCCAGGCCAATATGGACAAGAACCATCGCGACCGCGTCGCCTTCATGCGCCTGTGTTCGGGCCACTTCAAGCGCGGCATGAAAATCAAACAGGTGCGCACCGGCAAAGACATCATGATGCACAGCCCGATTATCTTCCTGGCGCAGGACCGCGAAATTGTCGGCGATGCAGCGCCGGGTGACGTCATCGGCATCCCCAATCATGGCACGGTACGCGTCGGCGACACTTTCAGCGAAGGCGAAGACTTACGCTTCACCGGCCTGCCGGTATTCGCCCCGGAAATCCTGCGCCGCGTGCGCTTAGGGGACACCACCCGCATCAAACAAATGCGCGCAGCTTTAGAAGACCTCGCCGAAGAAGGCCTCATACAGGTGTTCAAACCTTCGCTGGGCGCAAACTGGATTGTCGGCGTCGTCGGCATCCTGCAACTCGACGTCCTAAAAGACCGCGCAAAAAACGAATACCGCATCGAACTGCAATTCGAAGGCATCCCGTATGAGATGGCCTGCTGGCTTAAATCAGACGACCAAAAAACCCTCGACACCTTCATGACCAACCAGCGCAACGCCATAGTAACCGACCGCGCCGGCGACCCGGTATTCCTGGCAAAAAGCGAATGGGAATACAATTATCTGGCCGACAAGAACCCGGATATCAAGTTTTTGAAGGTGAAGGAGTTGGGCTAGGGTGTATAGATACCAGTCCATGAACCAGCCGCAAACATTCTAATTGGGTGAACAGTAAACTGTCAGGGCTATCGACTATGAATTGGATATGCACTCTTTTGGTTGAACCATCGATTACGGATTGGGTATCTGCCCTATCCTCTTTTGGTGCCACATTCATAGCAGGAATAACGGCTTGGTACGCATATAAACAATACCTCCAACCCCCGGTACAGGAAGTAGAGCCCAGTGCTGCACAAGACGTGGAAGATGACGCTGAATTAACCAAAGTGATTGTGTTTAGAACATCCAAGCAAAAAACTTATCTCGAAATCACTGAGCGTGGATTGGAATGTCATCTGGACGACAGCCGCCCAAACAAAGGAGGCCACCAATGGACCTTAAGCAAAACCCAGATACAAGAGATTTTGAAAAATAGTGATTACTCGGTTAGCCCAGGTGCAAAAGCGAGAACCGGTCTTTTTTCGATTGGTCAACGAAAAAATTGGTTGTATTCAAAAGCCCTTTTTCCAGAGCCTGAATATTTGCACGGTACTCTGACCGAAGTCTTCAAAAAGTTGTTGTAAAAAAATGGCGACTAAATGCACGTTGCATTTAACTGGATACAAAATCTTCCCTTTTCGTCATCCTCGGGCTTGTCCCGGGGATCCATTCCTCTGAACTTTATGCTAAAGATAA
>CAZVAZ010000052.1:0-12295 GCA_964625235.1 uncultured Hyphomicrobiales bacterium | reverse complement strand
CGGCCGTGGTTGCATTGGCCTGAGTGGGGGGTTTTTTCCATTTGTCTCAGGAGGGCGTTCATTTCTTCGATCTTCAATAAACGCCCTGAGCGGACTGAGCCGTAGCATGCCATGGTGGCGAGGACGTGGTCTATGCGTTGTTTGAGGCTCGTCGTGGCGCTGAGGTCTTCGGGTTCATCGGCGAGGTCTTTTATCAGGCTCTGGATGTCAAATTCGCCCAGGATTGCCGGGGTCTCGCGCACGATGATGGCGTCATCGCCGAAGGCTTCCAGGGCTAAGCCGAACTGGGCGAGTTCGTCGGAGCGATCGCTTAAGGCGGCAACGGCGGCGGGGTCGAGGTTGACCACTTCGGGGATGAGCAAGGGCTGGCGCTCGATGCCGTTTTGGGCGTGGGTTGCCTTCATGGCTTCATAGACCAGGCGCTCGTGGGCGGCATGCTGGTCGACGATGACGAGGCCGTCTTTTGTCTGGGCGATGATGAAATTTTCATGCAAAAGTGCACGCGCTGCCCCCAGCGGCTGGGTTTGCAAATCGGGATCGTTGGTTTGGCTGGCTTCTTCTGCGCGCACGCTCATGGGCGATAAGGGTGCGTTGAAAGTTGCATGTGCTTCGCTGAAACCTGCGGTGCTGGATGGCCTGTAGGCATAATCCTGCGGCGTGGTGAAGGCTGAAACTGTGGCGTCAGCCACCGTGGTTGAGGCGCGGTGGCCGGCGGCATCAAGAGCGCGGCGCAGGCCCGAGACAATCAGGCCGCGTATGAGGCCGGCATCGCGGAACCTCACCTCGGCCTTGGCTGGATGCACATTAACGTCGACGAGTGCGGTATCGAGGTCGATGAACAACACACATAAAGGGTGGCGGTTGCGGGCGAGGAAGTCCATGTAGGCTCCGCGCACCGCACCGGTGAGTTGTTTGTCTTTGACCGGGCGGTTGTTGACGAACAGGAATTGTTGAGTTGAATTGGCGCGGTTTAAAGTCGGCAAGGCGGCAAAGCCTGACAGCGCGACGCCCTCGCGCACAAGGTCAACGTGTATGGCATTGTCGCTGAAATCATCGCCCATAACATCGCGCAGGCGGGCGAGCCTGCCTGCGTTGTCGGCGTTTTGGGCGATGAGGTCGAAGACTTCGCGTTCGCCTGCCACCAGCCGGAAACGGGTTTGCGGATTGGCCATGGCGAGACGCTTTGTGACATCGATGATGGCGTTATTTTCCGAGCGCTCGGTTTTCATGAATTTAAGCCGGGCGGGTGTCTTGTAGAAAAGATTGGCAACCTCGATGCGGGTGCCGAAATCAAGGCCTGCGGGTTTTATGGCACTCACTTTGCCACCATCAACGGCGATTGCATGACCACTGTCGCTGCTGGCTACGCGCGTGGCGATAGCAAGGCGGGCAACCGAACCGATGGAGGGTAAGGCTTCGCCGCGAAAACCCAACGTGTTGATATCGAGCAGATCGTCGCTTTTGAGTTTCGAGGTGGCGTGGCGTTCAATCGCCAGTTCGAGATCATCAGCACTCATGCCATGGCCGTTATCAACGATGCGGATGAGGTCGAGGCCGCCGCCGGTGGTGATGATTTCAATGTCAGTGGCTCCGGCATCAAGCGCGTTTTCCACCAGCTCTTTGACGACGCTGGCCGGGCGCTCGACCACTTCGCCCGCAGCTATGCGGTTGATGGTTCCTTCTGATAATCGCTGTATCTGGTTCACGTGTTCTGCCCGCCTTACATGGTTGCCAGATAATCCCGCGTCAGAACCTTGCCATGCTCAACGGCAGGCTGGTTAAAGGGGTCAATCTTCATCAGGTGTCCGGCGATAATGGTTTCCAGCATGAAATGCATCAGCAAAGCTCCCATGGTGTGCTCGTCCACGGTTTCTATTGCCAGGGTCCGCACCGGGCGCAGGTTTTTTGTCAGGGTGGCGATGGTGGCGCGTTGTTCGCAATCAACAAGATCGCCGACGCTTTTACCGGCGAGATAGCCGATTTGCGGATCGTTTTTATATTTGTTCAAAATACGCGGACCTGTTCCTGCCGTATCGGTCATGATTACCGTTACCAGCTTGTCATTGGGGCCATCGAGAAACAATTGCAGCTGGCTGTGCTGGTCTGACGGGCCAATCGCAGCCACCGGCAATGTACCCTTACCGTTTTTACCCAGACTTTCGGCCCAAAGCTGAACAAACCAGCGCGAGAAGGATTGCAGGCGATCGGCATAGGGCAGCATGATTGTTGCGGTGTGATTGTTGGCTTGCGCCAGACCAACGTTTAAAGCCGCGCCCTGCGCCGGGGCGTATTCAGTGGCGCTGATGCCTGCCAGGAGTGGCGCCAACACTTCGGCTGCACCCGCCCGGATGGCTTTGGCATCCAGTCCCATCAGGGCTGCGGGGACCATGCCGACATTGGTCAAAACAGAAAACCGCCCGCCAACGCCCGGGTCATGGTCGAGAATTTCTATTTTCCATTGACGGCACAACCGGCGCAATGGATTGTCCTGCCTGGCTGAGGCAGGCTCGGTGATTGCCAGAAAATGCTGGCCGAGATTCCACTCCAGTCCGGCATCTTCAATTGCGGCAACACAACTCAGCAGTTGCATCAGAGTTTCGGCGGTCGCGCCTGATTTTGAAATTACCAGAAAGCGCGTGGTCTTGAGGTCAAGTGTGCGCAGTGCCATTGTCAGGCTCAAGGCATCAAGATTGTCGAAAAAATGCAGCCGGGGGTATCCAGGTTCACCCTTTATGACGGTACCCGGTGTGCGCCAGCCGGTGAGCTGGGCCAGGGCTTGCGCACCAAGGCTGGAGCCACCTGCGCCCAACAGGCAGATGTCTTTAGCGCCGCTGGCAAATCGCGCAACAACAGGGGCTGAATTATCTATATCATCTTGGCGTTCAGGCCAGCGCAACAGTGGCAGGCTGTTGTCGTCATAGGCCTGTCTGAGGGTGTGTAATGCGCCCTCTGCCTTGGTCAGCAATTCATTATATACAGACACATTGAGGCCGCTTGCCCCGATAGCGGGCGTCAGGCAATCATCAATTCGCTGAATATATGGCATTTGGAGCACCTCGCTGCCTCAATGGCGCAAGACTAACAGAACGCTTCTTGCAGCGATAATCAATGCTTACAGTTTTCCGCAGGAAAATACGTTGCCTCAAGCCTTCCTCAAGCCGGTTCTGCCGCCGCTTTCTTGATGTCACTATTATCCCCGGCAGTGATGCTGTGGCGTCCCTGCCATTTATTTCGCTGGGGATGCTGGAGGAAACCAGAAGCAGGCGACCTCGGCCTGAGGTCATGTGTTTCTGTACAGGCCAGTTTTAGACTTCCAATCATATTGAAGGCACCGGCAACATGCCGGCGTTCGATTGAGATTACGGCTTAGGGCTTGTGCGAAGCCTTGCGGGCTTTGAAGGCTCTGGATTTAGCGCGATTACCACATTTTTTCATGGCACACCATTGCCGACCTTTGCCGCGCCCTTTGTCTATGAACAACCAGGTGCAGCCATTGCACAGGCGCAGTTTGTCCAAATTTTGCGTACGCAGGAATTTTTCAATTTCAAGGACAAGCTGGTCATAGGTCTGGTGCGCGTTTTCAGAAGCGGACACCCAGGTACCACCATTTTCGCCCAGAGAAAAATGCGCTCGGTTGATGGCGGATTTGATTGTGGCTTGCAGAATGGAAAGTTCATGGTTCGGTGGCGATTTGCCCTGTGCCATGGCCGACAGGATGCAATATACGGTTTCTCGAAGCCGGTGAATTTTCACCAGCAATGGTGCCGGGGCATCTGCTTTGATTTTCAAATCAGAAAAATGGCCGGAGGCCTTTAGCCAGTTTTGGACACTCTGCCAATCGCCAATACTGTTGTTGTCACGGGTTTTTCCGCTGTCGCCAACTGTGTTGAGGAAATCCATAACCGCATGACCACCGACGAACATGTCGGCCTTCCAATTCAGCATAAGTAACCTATTATTTTATTTTAATGGTTGTTATTGATTAATTCACATAGTAACCTATTATTTTACATTAACGGTTATTGAGGAAATGTCCATGCTTGAACTCAACCATCGCTTTGATTTTCGCGGGCAATCTGTCGCATGGGGGAAAATGGGTGAGGGAAATCCTCTTGTCCTCATCCATGGCACACCGTTTTCCTCTCAGGTTTGGCGCAGGATAGCCCCCCTGCTTGCTGGCAGATGGCAGGTTTTTTATTTTGACCTGATTGGCTATGGACAATCGGAAAAACAGGATGATCAAGACGTTTCACTGGGTGTTCAAAACCAGTTGCTGAGTGAGCTGGTGTATGAGTGGAATATTCGCACACCGGAAATACTGGCGCATGATTTTGGCGGGACCACTGCTTTGCGGGCTTATTACCTTGATGGTCTGCGCTATGAAAAACTCACCCTCATTGACCCGGTTGCCATAGCTCCGTGGGGCTCTTCCTTTGTGCAGCATGTACGCGCTCATGAAGCTGTTTTCAGTGAACTTCCAGCATATGCGCACGAGGCTTTGCTGCGGGCATATCTGCAAAGCTCAAGCCATCAAAAACTCAGTGACAAGACGCTTGATATCTATGTTGAGCCATGGCTGGGGAAAATTGGCCAATCGGCGTTTTACCGGCAAATCGCCCAGATGGATCAGCGTTTCACGGATGAAATCGAGGCTCAATACACCACGATGGAATGCCCGGTACAACTCCTCTGGGGACAGGAGGATGAATGGATACCGATTTCCCGTGGCCAGAAACTGGCACAGAAAATCACGTCTGGAAAACTACAGACAATCAGCAACTCCGGTCACCTGATGCAGGAAGACCGACCGGAGGCAATCATCGCTGCCATGTTGCAGTAGTTCAATATGATCGAGAAGTGCTCTAGCTATCCGCAGGTATCGATTTAACTCCCACCGGTTTTCCTACCACCGTTGTGATCAGGTTGCCGGGTTTGATCAGCTCTTTGGCGATGCGTTTTAAATCATCGATTGTAACCGCGTTGATGAGGCCGTTGCGCTCGTCGATGTAACCAACCCCTAAGTTTTCCATCTGGATGCCGAGCATCTGGCTGGCGATTTTTGAGTTGCTGTCAAACCTGAGGGGATATGATCCGGTGAGGTAGGTTTTGGCATCGGTGAGTTCGGATTCAGTGACGCCGTCGGCAGCAATTCGTTTAAGTTCCTGATCGATAATTTCCAGGGTTTCGCCAACGCTTTCATTTTTGGTGGCAGCACCGCCCATGAACAATCCGGTTTTATCGAGCGGATTGAGGTAGGTGTAGACTGAATAAACCAGCCCGCGTTTTTCGCGCACTTCTTTGTACAGGCGTGAGGCAAAACCGCCGCCGCCGAGAACATAATTGAGAATGTAGGCGGGGATGAAATCCTTATCATCGCGCTTGAGGCCCTTCTGGCCAAACTGAATGATGCTTTGCGGGATATCCATTTCAATGACCAGACGGCGAAATTCCGAATTCACTTCGACTTCCGGCACTTCGGCCATGGCTGATTTTTCAGTCAGTGAGCCGAAAATATTATCCAGTGCACTACCCAGAGTTTCGGCATCAATATTGCCGACAACACTGATTATGAGGGTATCTTTGGCAAACAGGCGGGCGGTAAGATCGCGCAGATCTGCGGCTGTGATTTTACCAACGCTGGTGGCATCACCACTGCTGGAACGCGCGTAAGGATGGTCACCGAATGCCAGTTTGGACCAGGCCTTGCCGGCAACACTGTTGGGGCTGTTTTCGCTGCGCTTGATGCCAAGCAGTATCTGCTTGCGAATGCGTTCGACCGGGGCTTCATCAAAGCGTGGCTTGGTTAAGGCGAGTTTGAGGAGTTCAAAGGTCTGGTCTTTGTTGCGCGAAAGGGTTTGAACCTGACCATAGAAATTGTCTTTGCCGGTGCTGAAGCTCATGCGGGTGGCAAGGTCTTCCAGTTTTGTCTGAAATTCCTGAGAATTGAGCGATCCCGCTCCTTCATCGAGTAACGCCGACAACATGTTGGCGAGACCGGATTTTTCCGCACCATCGCTGGCAGCACCACCACGGAATGCAAATTTCATGGCAATCAATGGCAATGATTTATCTTCAACCAGCCAGGCGCTTATACCGCCCGGGCTTTTGATTTGCTGAATTTCCACGGCCTGTGATGCTCCAATTGAGGCGAATAAGTAAACGAAGGTTGCAGCCAGAACGCTTTTCCAACGATGTTGTGAAAGGACCTGTAAAAAGCTCATGATGCATTCTCCGCTGTTTTGGCCTTGAGGAGAATACCCGTGGCAGCCACGTCTGATTTGAGATATTTTCTGGCTGCCTGATTGATTTGCTCAAGCGTTGCCTTTTCAATGCGCTGGGGCCACTCAATGATATCTTCCACTGTTTGACCGGTGGTAAGAGCGACACCAAAGATGCGGGCAAGGTGGGTTTGACTGTCCTGGGCATAAATCGCCTGGGCAATCATGGTATTCTTGGCGCGTTCAACTTCTTGCGTCGTGACGCCATTGGCCAGAACTTCGTTGATAACCTCATCAATGGCGGCTTCTATATCTTCAATTTTTTGTCCGGGCAGGCTCGAGCCGTAAACGGCAATCTTGCCATTGTCGAGATTACTCGAATCATACCAAGCACCGGCACCGGCGGCTATTTTCTTGTCCAGCACCAAAGAACGGTGCAGCCGGCTGGTGGCACCGCCACCAATAATCTGGGCCAGAATGTCGAGGGCTTCCGCTTCTCCGGGCTTTGCGGTTGAATAGCTTGGAGCGAGATAAAACCGGCGAATGCTGGGGCTGGCGACGCGGGCGTCTTTAAGGGTTACGCGCCGCGCTGTCTGTGGCTCGGGTTCGACCATGCGACGGCGTTCGCCGATTTCCGGAGAGGCCGGGATAACGCCGTAATATTTTTCCGCCAGAGGTTTTAGTGTCTTGGCGTCAATATCACCGGCTACGATTAAAATGGCATTGTTGGGGGCATAGTAGCGATTGTAAAATTCGATTGCCGTATCGCGATTGAGGGCGGCAATGTCAGCAGGCCAGCCAATAACCGGTGTGCCGTAAGGATGAGCCAGATAAAACACTGCGTTGAGTTGTTCACCAAGGCGGCCGGAAGGTCTGTTTTCGGTTCTTGAGCGGCGTTCTTCTTTAATAACTTCAAGTTCCGGGCGCACGATTTCTTCCGAAAGAACCAGATTGCGCATGCGATCAGCTTCCATCTCCATCATCAAAGGCAATCTGTCAGAAGCGACACGCTGGAAATATCCGGTATAATCCTGCGAGGTGAAAGCATTTTCCTGACCGCCGTTTTGGGCGATAATTTTTGAAAACTCACCGGGGCCGAGATTTTTCGTCCCCTTGAACATCAGATGTTCGAGAAAATGCGCATTGCCGGACTGGCCCGGATCTTCATCCGCTGCTCCCACCTTGTACCAGACCATATGGGTGACAACGGGGGCGCGGCGGTCAGGTATAACCACAACCTGCATGCCGTTTTTGAGGAAGAATGTTTCCAGACCTTCGCGCTTGAAATCGACTTCGGCCTTAACAGCGGCACTGAATATTGTCATGGCCGCCAGAACCACGAATAACGAAAGGAAAGCCCACTTGCGACTATCATAGGTTTGATCCTGACTGGTTTTGACTTGTGAAGATAAGCGTTTTTTCGCCGGGTGCTTTAACATTCCTTTTGAATTCCTCCTGGTATGAGCCGTCAGGTGCCAACGGTTTCGTTACCGAAAACAGCTTGTTAGAAAGATAGTGGTCTTAAAGGTTAATGCAATAGCCAACACGTGATTGAGGCGCGATGTAACGTGAGTTTGATCGCATGGAAACGGTCAGCTGGTCAGGGTCCTAGAAAATTGATCCAATGAGCCGCTCGAAACCGGATTTCCCGGGTTTTGGTGCGTCTTTTTCTTCTGCTATCTGTTTGGCCAGTTCGTCGGGATCTTCAGCAGTCGCACCTTCAACCTGGCGCGCAGCTATTTCAAGATCTGTCGGCGGTGCTTCCACGCCTGGAGTCTCATCCGGCACATCGTTTCTGGCCGCTTCTGAAGGTGGGGCCAGGTCAAAATCGGGAGGTATAGCCAAAGCGCGGCTTTCTTCGACCAGAAATTCATTGGGTCCGGGTGGGTTAAAAATATTGGAGCAACCACTCAAGGCAATGCCAAGTGTCACTGTTAAACCGATTAGGCGAATTTTAGTTTTTAACATTTGTGGTTATTTCCAATTACACATCATCTTTGTTCGCAGCCTCATTGAACATCGCATCATATAACAGCAGGACAGCTCCAGCAACCACCCAAACGTCAGCAAGGTTAAAAACGTACCAGTAATACCCCCAGAAATGGAAGCTGAAAAAATCTGCAACCGCTCCGTAGACAACCCGGTCAATAACATTTCCCAGTGCGCCACCGAGAACAAGCCCCATGGCAACAGCAAGAAAATACCCTTGCGCCCGTATCAACCAGACCACCAGAACAGCCATAATGCACAGGATAATTCCGATTAGAATATAACGTCCAAGGTCTGAGTCCTGTTGAAAAAGACCATAACTTATGCCCTTATTCCAGATTAATGTGAGGTCAAAAAATGGCGTAATTTTGACCACGCCGCGGCTGCCTATATCATAGACATTCAACATCCACCATTTGTAGCCCTGATCAATCAGCACTGTTAAAAGTGCGATTGCAAAACCTGCCCGGGACCAAACGCTTAACGGCATATAGCCAACTCCGGTTATGTCAATAAATCAAACGAGCGCACGGCTTGCGCATCGCGCAGGCTTAAATCTGGAAATTCAGGGTCGGTGCCGACTTCGGGCAGGATTTTCCAGGAGCGCTGGCACTTATTGCCTTTAGCCAGGCCGGGAACAACACTGATGCTGGCGATATTGGGCAGGCGGAAGGCATTTTCGGGCCCCTCTTCGGCAATCAGTGTGGCCTGACTGGTGATGGAGATTTCGGCCAGATCGACGCCTTGCATAGCTGCAATGTAAGCATCGTCAGTGACAAACACCTGCGGGTCAGCTTCGAGGCTTGAGCCGATGCGTTTTTCGCGGCGCTCGATTTCCAGAGCACCGGTGACGACGGAGCGCAGTTCACGTATTTTCGCCCATTTTTGCGCCAGGGCATCATCGCGCCATTGGCTCGGGATTTCAGGAAACTGCTTTAAATGCACCGAATCATTTTCATCGGGAAAACGTGTCTGCCACACTTCTTCCATGGTGAAACACAACATCGGTGCCAGCCACTTGACCATACAGTGAAACACCTGATCCATCACCGTGCGGCAGGCGCGACGGCGCGTTGAATCTGGCATATCGCAATAAAGTGCGTCTTTGCGGATATCGAAGTAAAATGCTGACAAATCGAGGTTCATGAAATTGAGCAGCGCTGATACGCCGCGTTTGAAGTCAAATTCATTGTAGGCGCTGCGCACCTGTTGATCGAGCTCGACCAGACAATGGAGAATGTAGCGCTCGAGCTCGGGCATTTCGGCCACGTCCACAATCTCGCTTTTATCAAAGCCTTCCAGTGCGCCAATCATGTAGCGCAGGGTGTTTCTGAGCTTGCGATAGGCATCCACATTGTTTTTGAGGATTTCCTGCCCGATGCGCTGATCGTCAGCATAGTCAGTCGACATCACCCACAGGCGCAATATATCGGCGCCAGATTGTTTGATGATATCTTGCGGAGCGACCTGATTGTTGAGAGATTTTGACATCTTGCGGCCATCTTCGGCCATGGTGAAGCCATGTGTCAGCACAATGTCATAGGGTGCATGGCCCCGGGTGCCGCAGCTTTCCAGCAGGGAGGAATGAAACCAGCCGCGATGCTGATCGGTGCCTTCGAGATACATCACCGTATCGGGGCCGCCCATGCGTTTGTTGTTGGTGGTGAGGTCTTCGCGCTGTTCGAGGCAAAAGGCATGGGTTGAGCCTGAATCAAACCACACATCCAAAATGTCGGTGACCTGATGCCACCTGTCACTGTTGTCGACACCTTCGAGAAAGCGTTGTGCTGCCCCATCGGCATACCAGGCGTCAGCCCCTTCGGCCTTGAAGGCTGCAACAATGCGGGCATTGACGGTATCGTCTTTGAGGATGTTGCCATCGTCATCAGCAAAAACAGCAATCGGCACACCCCAGGCGCGCTGGCGTGACAACACCCAGTCGGGCCGGGTTTCAATCATGCCACGAAGACGCACCTGCCCGCCTTTGGGCACAAAACGGGTGTTGTCGATGGCGTTAAGCGCACGCGCGCGCAATGTGTCATCAGCCTTGCCCTCAATGTCCTTGTCCATATAGACGAACCATTGCGGCGTATTGCGGAAGATAATCGGTTTTTTTGAGCGCCATGAATGCGGATAGTCATGTTTCAGGCGGCCACGGGCAAACAGGTTGTTTTGTGCGATCAATGCAGTAATCACCGCCTGATTAGCCTTACCCTTTTTGCCCCTGTCATCAATAACGCGCTCACCGACAAAACCCGGTGCATCCTCTGTGAACGCGCCATCAGCACCGACGGTAAACGGGATATCGGTGGAGATACCACGGCCTTCGATATAATTGGCCGACGACATCCAGATTTCAAAGTCATCACGACCATGACCCGGAGCGGTGTGGACGAAACCGGTACCAGCTTCATCGGTGACGTGATCGCCTTGCAGGAGTGGTATATCGAATGAATAGAAATCGTTGAAGCCAGCCAAAGGATGCGCGCAGGTGATTGATGCCAGTTCGTCACTGGTAACGGCACGCAGACGGTTAAACGTTACCTTTGCTTTTTCCGCGCTTTCTTCAGCTAACGCATCTGCAAAAACCAGCTTGTCGCCGGGCTGGGGGCCAAAGTCATTTTCAGCGGTGGCGACTTCATAAAGACCATAGGAAATGCGATCCGAATAACAGATCGCCCGGTTGCCGGGAATGGTCCAAGGTGTTGTTGTCCAGATAACAATATTGGTGTCAGCCAAATCGGATTTGGATAAATTCTCTTCCATTTTCTCACGCATGGCTGAATGAGCAGCCTCCACACGCTCAGTTGTTTCAACTCCACTAGACGAGGCCTCTGCAATCGACTCGTCAAACTGGTTGCGAGACATGCCAATACTCAAAATTGGAAACTTCACCCAGATGGTATCGCTCTCGTAGGTATGATACTCAATCTCGGCTTCGGCCAGAGCTGTGCGTTCGACCACTGACCACATGATCGGTTTGGAGCCGCGGTAGAGCTGGCCTGACCTGGCGAATTTCATCAACTCGCTGGCGATGATCGCTTCGGCGTCGTAGCTCATGGTGAGGTAGGGGTTTTCGAAATCGCCGATGACGCCGAGGCGCTGGAATTCTTCTGACTGAATTTCTACCCATTTGGCGGCAAACTCGCGGCATTCCCGGCGGAATTCGTTGATGGGGATTTCGTCTTTGTTTTTGCCTTTGGCGCGATATTGTTCTTCGATTTTCCATTCAATCGGCAGGCCGTGGCAATCCCAGCCCGGCACGTAATTTGAATCAAACCCCATCATCTGCTGCGAACGCGTGATGACATCTTTAAGAATTTTGTTGAGCGCGTGGCCGATGTGCAAATTACCATTGGCGTATGGAGGGCCATCATGGAGGATGAATTTTGTTGAGCCTTTGGCGGCTTCACGCAGGCGTTTATACAGGCCTATCTTATCCCATCGGGCCAGAATTTCCGGCTCTTTTTTCGGCAATCCGGCGCGCATGGGAAAATCGGTTTTGGGCAGGAACAGCGTTTCGCGATAATCGCGCGGCTCGTTCGGCTGGTCGGCTTGGGTCATCTTCAATCAGATCTGTGTGGAAGTGTGAAAAATATTTGTTACGTTCATATAACGATGAGTGCGTTCGAACAATGGCAATGTTAGTTTTTTCTGCATGCTCTAGCCAAGGGCGTGGTGGGCCATGGGATCGCCGTTGGCGGCTATATCCGCCAGTATCCGCCGCGCCTTGATACTGTCCTCATCCATTTGATCTATCAGTTTTTCGACGCTTTCAAAAGCTGCATCGCTGCGCAAACATTCAATCAGTTCGACCTGGAGGGTTTTGCTATATAAGTCACCGGCAAAATCAAACAGGTGAACTTCCAGCACAACGCCGTGTTTATGGAAGGTCGGGCGGCTGCCAATGTAGGCGACACCGGGGCGGGTTTGAGTTTCGCCGTTGATTTTTACCCGGACGGCATAAATGCCGAGCTTGGGCCAGCCCCCTTGTTCAATGAATATATTGGCGGTGGGATAGCCTAAATCGCGTCCGCGCTTGTCGCCTTCAACCACCGGTCCTTGCAGGTGCCACCAGTATCCCAGCA
>CAZVAZ010000051.1:0-12387 GCA_964625235.1 uncultured Hyphomicrobiales bacterium | reverse complement strand
CCACAAATGCATAGGTGCGGCCAACCGGCGAGTTTTCGGGATCACCATAAAGATTGGCGATATACTCAATAAGCTGGACTTCACCAACAGGGGCTACCGCATATTCGCTGACCCCCTGGTTCATCAGTTCACGGTATAAAATGACATCATTAATATGTCCGACCACCATCACCTTGGTACCGGCATCGCAAACCTGGGCCAGATTGTTAAGTTCGGCCAGAACAAAATCACGCGGCGCATTGGTTTCAACAATCAAAAGATTGGGGGTGGGAGTGGTTTTATAGACTTCTATCGCCTTTTCGATCCCCCCCATTTGCACATTGATATGGGCCTTATAGAGCCTGCGGTCATTGGCGGCACGTTGAGCGGCATCACACATTTCCGAAGTTACACAGAACGTCTGAATGGAAATTCTTGGAATTGCGCCAATAACAACCGACGGAGACTGCTGTTCTGAATTAATGTCGATTTCCTGAGCAGAATTATTCATTATTGCGCCACACCACTTACTGTCCCGGCTTCCGCAGCACTGCGTTGGGCTGTGGTAACTTCACCTGCACGATATTGTTCGAAAACCTTGTCACGGCGCTGTGCATCTGTGGGTGCACTATTTCGCGGTACAATAAGATCGCGCGGATTGTCTATCATGGCGGCGAGATTATTCTGACTGGCGCATCCCAATGACCAGGTAGGTTTGTTTTCACTGGTTTTGGAGCTGCTTTCAGGCCAGGCGCCACATTCACTGGCAATGGCCTGATAGCGGCGGTAACTTAAAATCACGCCGGATGAACCGCGCCGGTTTCTCGGGCGATAATTTACCATTCGAATGCTTGAGCGCGGAATGGCATTGCGCTCAATTATCCGGCGAACTTCAGCCACCGCACCGGCAGCTATCACATCGTTGGCAACAGAACTGGGGGCCTTGATTTTTAACGTTTCGCTACCTGATTGCTTAAAACCGGCAACGAACGCCCTGACCCGATTGCGCTGGGCATTAGATAATCCGCGGCCACTGCGGGCACCATGAACCTTGATTGCCACCACATCATCAACAACCACAATGGGGTGTCTTTCCGCATATGAGGTAGGTTGCGCCGGCTCCATTTGGGCTGTGGTTTTGCACGCGCTCAGAGATATCAGGGCAATGGCAACACCAATGCGTATCGGCCAGGGGGATTTGCGGTATTGACGCATAGAACTATCTCCATATGAAGATGCGGATTGATCGGTTTGCAACATTGTTTTTCTCATTTTCAACTCCCGCTACTCAATTATATATCCAACGCCGCCACGATAGGCGCCTGGTGGCAACGGGCGGCCTTTGACACCGTAGACCTTGTGAAGCTGACCCATGAAGATTGTCTCGACGTCACTGGCAACTTCAAAACCCACATCAGGCTGCACCAGTTTGTCGCGCGCCACGGCTTTGACGATGTAGGGCGTGACAATGACAACAAGTTCAGTTTCGGAATTCTGAAAATCACGGCTTCTGAATAATGCTCCCAGTACCGGCAAATCCTTAATACCGGGAAAACCATTGATGGTTTGCCTCAGTCTTTCCTGTATCAGGCCAGCCATTACCAGCGATCCGCCCGAGGGCAGCTCAACCGTTGTTTCAGCCCGCCTGACGTTAAGAGCCGGAATAGAAATACCTCCCAGTGAAATGGCTCCCACATTGGACAATTCACTTACTTCGGTCGATACCTTCATAGAGATACGCCCGCCCGACAAAACTACTGGCGTAAACCCGAGGCCGACGCCGAAGGGCTTGAAAACAATGGTAATATTACCATCTCGGTCACGGCCTGCCGGTACCGGAAATTCACCACCAGCAAGGAATTTAGCTGATTCACCAGTGATCGCCGTTAACGTCGGCTCCGCCAGAGTTCGTAATACACCAACGCGCTCCATCGCCCGCAAAACGCTGCTGACATCAGGGGTCGTGTTTATGAATTGATTGGACGCACCGCCACCGGAAAAACCCTGCACACCCGATCCGTTCAAAGCTGATCCGGCAACACTGAATGGATTTACCGAGGCAAAATTGACCACCGTGCTGCCGATTTCAATGGCGGCAGACAAATCAACACCAAGCTGTTTGAGAACCTCCCGCTGCATTTCGGCAATCGTGACCTTCAACATAACCTGTTCTTTGCCGGAGATTTGAATGAGGTTCAAAACTTTCTTTTCATCACCGGCGAACTTCTCGGCCAACTGTTTTGCCCGGTTCGATTCGGACGAGCTTCTGGCAATCCCGCTTAGAACCACATTATCATAGATGGCCTCAACTTTTACGCTTGCATTGGGTAAAAGGCGGTTAATCATTCGGCGCAGCATGGTCAGATCACGTTCAACCTCGACTTCTAAAATGAGCATTTCGCGACCATTGTCATCGAAGAAAAACACATTTGTCTGACCGACTTCCAACCCGATCAGATAGGTAAGGTTGGCCGAACGCACCACGGCGTCGACTTTCTTGGGGTTGGATACCAGCACATCACGTGCATCTCTTGGAAGCCTAACTATCAGTGATTTGTTGAGACCGATCTTGATGCGTTTAATGCGCTGGTTGGGACCGACACGGTCAATTCGCATTACTCTGTTTTGGTCACCCGCCGCTATTGCCGTTGTTGCAACAGAAGCCTGAACAAACATAACTACCGGCAGCAGCGCCAGCATCAAAAACCATTTTATCGCACTATTCATAATTCTTTTCCGGGTGGGCACGGTCTGGCTGATCATCATCTTTTCCTCTTGCAAGCTCGTGCATTATTGCGAAGTATCTACAGTGCTGGATATGCCGTAGCGTAAAACCGTAATTTTATTGGCATTGCCCCGACCTTTTTTACTGCTCAGATAAGGCGCTGTAATGGGTGCAGCGTTGATACCGCCGGCATCTACAATTGAACGCAATGCAAGCGTAATTTCGCCCTTTGAAACCGACAACGACAACAGTTCAGCCTGGCTGGGCCGAAGCTCCAGCGTTGCTGTTTTTCCAACCGCAACCTGTTTATTGTCAGAACCCTTTTTCTCCTTCAGGGACTGATCAATGGCCAGAACCCGTACGTTGCTTAAAATGGTTTCGCTTATGTAAACCTGTTTGTCGCGCCCGCCGTCGTCATTATTTTTCTCTTTACGGGTCAAAAGCACATCGACGCGATCATTGGGCAGAATAAACCCGCCCGCACCGGTTACCGGGGATATGCGAACGCTGATTGCCCGCATGCCCTTGGGCAGGATGGCGGCCATAAAACCGCCGCCTTTGGTTGCAACCAGTTTGGCCATATTGATTGGCTCTCCGGTAACCATGCTTGAGCGAACTGCTGTTCCGGTAATTCCTTTGCGTTCCTTGCCGCCTTTGCTGCGTATAATGAAATCTGATGAGACTATTTTTTTAGGCCAGGGTTGCCAGCGCAGGTCTTTGTCCTGAATTAAAGAGCCAAGTTCCAACCTGCTGGCAGCAACAAGAACATCAACAGTTTCGATTTGAGGTTTTTTGGCAACGGCCTGTTTTGGTCCACTGGAAAGAAGACCGCGTGCCATAAATGCTGCGCCGATGGCGGCAACGGCGGCGACGGCGAGGATCATGATTCGAATCAATTTCATTACAAATACACCTGTTTTACAAGGACATGCGCCAATCTTTTGCACCTGTTCTGTCTGAACTTAGATCGGCAATGGTCAAATTATGGTTAACTAAATATTTCGGGATGCATTTTTTTGGCACGATTTGCCCAAACACAGCGTTTGCCGGGTCAATTTTGATTGCTTTTTGACCTTTTTATTTTTTTAGCCTACGGAGCCAACAGCTGGAAAATATCCGTATACGGGTAAATGTAGATTCCACCTGCAGCCAGGGCCAGACCATAAGGAATTCCGTTTTCAAGCGTATGCAACCGGTTAAGCCAGTATTGTTTTGCCAGAATGTTGGGCATCGGAAGATTGTGCAGCGACAATAAGACAATTGTTAAAGCACCACCAAGAACGCTGGCGATCAGGACATATTCGAGCAGATTTGACCATCCCATCCAGATGGCAGTGGCGGCAAAAAGCTTGGCATCACCACCGCCTATCCAGCCTTTGGCAAAAAAAGTGAAGCTGATGGCCAACATCGCCAGGCCGGCCAACAGATGCATGCCAATGGTTTTAACGTCCATACCTGAAATGGCGGAAAGCAGTAAAAATCCGAAAAGCAGCGCCAACGACACTTTGTTGGAAATGGTCATGGTGAACAAATCGCTCACAGCGGCTATGATCATTGCTGCTGGAAAAACGGTCAGAATCAATAAAGTGCTCATTTCCGTCATAAGAACCGCTGCCTGTCAGTTGTGATATGGAACCGTTGCTGGCTGCACAAACAATGCATTGACGAAGTAAATTAGATGTAAACACGCAGGACCAGTGATGGCGGTCGTGAAAAAACCGTGGGAAGCGACCTGCTTCCCACGGTTTTAATCATTTTCACTTCCCAGGTTAACACCAATCCAGCTTTTTGGAAAAAGATGGCTGCCCGGAGCGTGTCTTCATCTTTTCAGATTTATTGCAATTGGCTACTTATTATTATGGTTGCAATGCGGTATTTACGCTAGTGAACGTAGTTGTCAGGCTGTCGCCCAGAGTACCCACAATAGTGATAATTGCTATTGAGATACCAGCTGCAATAAGGCCATACTCAATGGCAGTTGCACCGGATTCATCTGAAATAAAGCGCGTAACCAGATTTTTCATTTGTCGTCTCCTAATTAAATTCAACTTGGTCGTTCAATCGACAGTTTTATGTTCTTTTCGCCGTTTACTTTTTTATGTCCCTAGGCAGAACTGAACTGACACGACATTACCAACAAGATGTTACCCTCGAGTTAATATAAAAAAATAAATTTAAATAAAAAACTCCTCTCTATTAAGGATTGCAATGTAAAAAGTAAGTATTTTTTATTTCTATATTATTATTTCTCATATAAATCATGATTTATAAATTATTAATACAAGGATTTAACCGGATAATAAAACATTAATACGGTTTTTTCTGAATTATATATTTTTTTTATTCTATGAAAGATCTCTGGTGAATCCTAAAAAGTTTTCACATTTCTTGCCAAACCCACACTCGGCACGCCATCTTTCGTAAAATCACCGCCAACAACCATATCTTTGCCGCCACAGGCAATCACGGGTCATTATCAAGAACCTTTGGTATTAAACCGCAATTGTTAGGTTTTTGAATTGATACTCCTGAAACTTCAAACCTGCGGTAAAATCGCGCTGTAAGGACTTTATTCACCATTTCAACGGTTAATTGAGAGAATCAGTACTCCCAATTCCAAGCTGAAAGTAACGGTTATGACCATTTTCCATTTCAAGCCAATTGCCACCCTGGCATCCAGAGTTGTGAATTTCGCTTTGATTTTGACAATAGCCAGTTTTGTCTTTGACACTCCCGGTTTTGCGGCTCAGTTAATCAAGGTAACAGTTGATCAAGCGCGTATCATGCGCCTGGACACACCGGCGCATACAATTATTATCGGCAATCCGATAATAGCGGACGTCAACATTCAAGATGGTCAAATCCTGGTGGTTATGGGAAAGAACTCAGGAGCAACGAACATGATTGCACTTGATGACCAGGGTCGCGAGATTGCCAATATAGACATTATTGTCGAATCCGTCGGCAACAACAGCGTGACCCTTTACAAAGGCTCCGCACGAATTTCGATGAACTGTTCGCCAAATTGTGAGCGCTCGCTCAATGTCGGTGACGGGGGTGCGAATTTTACGCAGATCGAAAAACAGATCAGCAAAAAATCGGGCGCTACAAAAACTGCGGCACAATTCGCGAACTGATTTTGACACCAGCAGTTTTCTGCAAATCCGGGGCTAATTTGCGCCGCACGTATTGAAATTGAAAATCCCCGGCCCTGGATATCATCAGGCCGGGTTTTTTTGTTTTTATTGCCTCAATCACACTAAAACAGCTTTAATTCCAGCTTCGACAAGCGTATGGTATACCAGATACCAGGCTTTGAGCAGTCGACTCAAAATCTGGTAAATTCATGCACAATTCCTTATCTTGACAACTCCAGCTTTCACCTGCAATTTCAACTTTTAACATGATTTAAAATAAGGTGCAGATCAATCGATGACCGCTCATTCTTCTCATGAAGGCCGCAAAATCCATCCCGGGTCCGGGCGGCGTTCAGCACCACTTTTTCCAAAAGGCCGTCTGCTTGCGCCAAGTGCGCTGGAACTGGTTCAAAGAATTTTAGGGACGAGACCGCGCCAGCGTGATCTGCTGATTGAGTATCTTCATCTCATTCAGGATGATCAGGGCCATTTGTCCGCAGCCCTTCTGCAGGCGCTGGCCGAAGAGATGAGATTGTCGATGGCAGAAGTCTATGAAGTCGCCTCGTTTTATGCTCATTTTGATATTGTGCTCGATGGCGAAGAAGCGCCACCGGAAATAACGGTTCGCGTTTGCGACAGTCTCAGTTGCGAGATGATGGGTGCGCAAAGTCTGCTGACGGACATGGCTGCAACCTACGGCAGGGACGTGCGCGTTATACCCGCCCCGTGCATGGGGCGCTGCGATACTGCTCCGGTGTGTGAAGTCGGCCACCGGCATGTGGACACGGCAAATGTGGAAAACGTGCAGGCCGTTATTGATGGCAAAGACTTTTCTGCCATCATTCCCGATTATCAGGGCTTCGACGCCTATCGCAAAAGCGGTGGCTATGAGGTTCTGGAACAATGCATTGGCGATAAACGCACCATTGACGATGTGATTGTCACCATGAGTGACGCCGGGTTGCGCGGGCTCGGAGGTGCAGGATTTCCCACCGGGCGCAAATGGACATTCGTGCGCGCTGAAGCCGGTCCGCGGCTGATGGCGGTTAATGCTGATGAGGGTGAGCCTGGAACTTTCAAGGACCGGTATTACCTTGAAAGTGAGCCGCACAAGTTTCTTGAAGGCATGTTGATTGCCGCCTGGGTGGTGGAGGCTGAAACAGTATACATTTATCTGCGCGATGAGTACCCAGCTGCACGCAAAATTCTTCTGGACGAAATTGCCAGGATCAAAACTACCGGACTTTGTGATCATGTAAAAATCGATTTGCGGCGCGGCGCCGGGGCTTATATCTGCGGCGAAGAATCAGCGATGATTGAATCAATTGAAGGCAAACGCGGCCTGCCGCGCAACCGCCCGCCGTACGTTGCCCAGGTTGGTATTTTCAACCAGCCGACACTGGTCAATAATGTGGAAACCTTATTTTGGGTGCCCGAAATTTTGAAAAAAGGCGCTGAGTGGTTTTCCAGCCAGGGCACCAATGGCGGTGTCGGCTTCAGAAGCTATTCGGTATCGGGCCGGGTCAAAAACCCCGGTGTCAAGCTTGCGCCCGCCGGTGTTACTATTCAGGACCTGATTGATGAATATTGTGGCGGCATGGCCGATGGCCACACCTTCAAGGCCTATCTGCCCGGCGGTGCCTCAGGCGGCATTTTACCGGCATCCATGAACAATGCACCGCTGGATTTTGGCCAGCTGGAAAAATTTGGCTCGTTTGTGGGATCGCACGCAGTGGTGGTTCTGTCTGACAGGGATAACATGAAAGATGTTGCCCTTAATCTCATGCGCTTTTTTGAGGATGAAAGCTGCGGCCAGTGTACACCATGCCGCAATGGCACGGAAAAGGCGGTCAAAATGATGGCCCGGGAGACCTGGGACAAGGATGCGCTGGCTGATCTGGCGCAAGTGATGCTGGATGCTTCAATCTGCGGCCTGGGGCAAGCTGCACCCAACCCGCTTAACAGTGTGCTAAAATATTTTGCGGAGGACTTGTAATGGCTAAAGAAATTTCCTTCGAACTCGATGGCAAAACCGTCATCGCAAAACCGGACGAAACCATCTGGCAGGTGGCAAAACGCTGCGGCACATCAATCCCGCATCTGTGCCACAGTGACCAGCCGGGCTATCGTTCCGATGGTAATTGCCGCGCGTGTATGGTGGAGATTGACGGCGAACGTGTGCTGGCGGCATCGTGTATCAGAACGCCCGTGGAAGGTATGAAGGTTGTAACTGAATCCGAGCGGGCAAAAAAAGCACGCGAGATGGTGTTTGAACTGTTGCTCACAGACCAGCCGGCGCGCGCGACTTCGCATGATCCAAAATCACAATTCTGGGTCTGGGCTGATGCCATGGGTGTGGATGCAAGCCGGTATCCCGCCCGCGCAGCTCCCAAGGCAGACACGTCACATACCGCCATTTCAGTTAATCTCGATGCCTGCATTCAGTGCAACTTATGTGTGCGTGCCTGTCGCGAAGTGCAGGTCAACGACGTCATCGGCATGGCTTATCGCGGCTCTGACACAAAAGTTATATTTGACTTTGATCAGGGCATGGGCAGCAGCACCTGTGTAGCCTGTGGTGAATGTGTTCAGGTGTGCCCCACCGGCGCATTGATGGAATCAAACCTGCTTGATAGCGATGGTACGCGCACGGAGTATCCTGACCGGACCGTTGACACGCTGTGTCCTTATTGCGGTGTCGGCTGCCAGACTACGGTTCATGTGAAGGACGACAAAATTCTTTATATTGATGGCCGTGATGGTGAGGCCAATCAAAACCGCCTGTGCGTCAAGGGGCGCTTTGGCTTTGACTATATCAATCATCCGCACCGCCTGACCAAACCTTTGATCAGACGCGATGATGCGCCCAAATCTGTTGATTGCGAAGTAGATCCGACCAACCCCCTCACCCATTTTCACGAAGCCACCTGGGAAGAAGCTCTGCAGCGAGCTGCCGCCGGTTTCAGTGCTGTTCTGGCCGAAAGCGGGCCGCAGTCTCTAGCCGGGTTTGGTTCGGCCAAGGGTTCCAACGAAGAAGCCTATCTGTTTCAAAAGCTGGTGCGCACCGGCTTTCACACCAACAATGTCGATCATTGCACGCGCCTGTGCCATGCATCATCTGTCGCCGCCCTTATAGAAGGCATCGGCTCGGGCGCTGTTACCGCACCGTTCACGGCGGCCAAAGATTCGAAATGCATCATCGTTATTGGCGCGCGCCCGGCTGAGAACCATCCCGTTGCCGCAACTTTTCTCAAGAATGCCGCAAAGAAGGGTGTCGACCTGATCATCATGGACCCGCGTGCGCAACATCAGGGTCTGGGCCGCCACGCCAGTCATAATATCCAGTTCAAACCCGGAACCGATGTTTCCCTGATCAATGCGATGATTTACACAATCATTGAAGAAGAGATGGTCGATACCCAGTATGTGCAGGCGCAGACTGAAGGGTTTGCTGAGCTGAGATTGAAAATCGAATCCTTTGCGCCTGAGAAAATGGCGGCGATTTGCGGGATTGAGGCTGAGAAAATCCGCGAGATTGCCCGCGTCTATGCCAAATCAAGCGCTTCAATCATTTTCTGGGGCATGGGGGTATCGCAACACATTCACGGCACGGATAATGCCCGCGCCCTGATTGCGCTGGCCATGATTACCGGCCAAGTTGGCCGCCCCGGCACCGGGCTGCATCCCTTGCGCGGCCAAAATAATGTGCAGGGTGCATCGGACGCCGGTCTTATCCCGATGCTTTATCCTGATTACCGCCCGGTTGATGATCCCAAGGTTCGCGCTGAATATGAAAAATTCTGGAAGATGGACCTTGATCCCACCCGTGGCCTCACCGTGGTTGAAATCATTGATGCCATCCATGCCAATCAAATAAAGTCCATGTATATTCAGGGCGAAAACCCGGCGATGTCGGACCCGGATCAGACGCACGCAAGGTCTGCTCTGGCCAAACTTGAACATCTGGTGGTACAGGATATTTTCCTCACCGAAACCGCCTGGCATGCGGACGTGGTATTGCCTGCATCTGCGCATGCGGAAAAACTGGGCACGTTTTCCAACACCAACCGCCAGGTGCAAATGTCGCGACCGGCGGTACCGCTGCCCGGCGAGGCACGCCAGGACTGGGAATTGATCATGGACATTGCCAATCGCCTTGGCTGCGGCTGGACCTATAAACATGTGTCTGAAGTCTTTGCCGAAATGGCGCAGATCATGCCCTCGCTCAACAACATCACCTGGGAACGGCTGGAGCGCGAAGGCTCGGTCACCTACCCCTGCGATGGACCGGACCAGCCGGGCAATGAAATCGTCTTTGGCGATGGCTTCCCGACCAAGAGCGGTCGCGCCAAACTTGTGCCCACCGACATTGTGCCACCCGATGAATTACCCGATGCGGACTTTCCCATGGTGCTGACCACGGGCCGCATGCTGGAACACTGGCACACGGGTTCAATGAGCCGCCGCGCCACAACGCTGGATACGCTGGAGCCCGAAGCAGTGGTCTGCCTCAACCGCAAAGACCTGATAAAACTCGATTTGTTTGCCGGTGATCAAGTAAAGGTCGAAACCCGGCGCGGCACCGTCACCTTAAAAGCGCGCCAGGACCGCGACGTGCCCGAAGGCATGGTCTTCATCCCGTTCTGCTTCGCCGAAGCCGCTGCCAATATTTTGACCAACCCGCAGCTGGACCCCTATGGCAAAATCCCCGAGTTCAAGTTTTGCGCGGCGAAGATTTCAGCGGTGGTGGCGGCGGAGGCGGCGGAGTGAGGGGAGGTTGAGTTAATTCGGTAACTGTCACTGTAATTGCCCGCAATTGCGTAATTGAGTTTTTAAGTTACTCGCGCCATTTTCAAAGATCCTGTGGGCAACCCATAGGGAATACTTTAATGTGTTACGAATGAACAAGGATGATGAGCGATTTATTTCAGAAGACATATTTCTGTTCGGGGAGCCCAAAGGTTTTTTTGACGCCTTTAAACAGCTCGAACCTTTTGACGGACCCCTCCAGTCTTCCATCCTGACATTCAAATCAAATCTTTCCTCTGCAATTGTCGTCGGCAATGTTCCGTTTCAACTGACGCATTCTGGAGTACTTGATCAAAGGTTCAATCAGCTCCATATTGCCGAAAAAATTCGAAGCCGCAATACGCTATTGCCTGGAGAAAACAATATATCTCAGGATGAAGAAGATGCCGCTTTTAAAAGAGCAGAAGAGAAGATGAAGGATGAGCTAAAAGATCCTGAAATTATTAACATGCACTCTGTGCAAACATTGAAGCTTTTAGATCGCCATTTAGAAACTCAAGACTTTCAATCATCAGCGCAAGAAACTTTACGGCAAGTTCTCGTCATTTGTTGGAGTGCATTCGAAGTTCTTATATCCGACACATTGCGGAGCCTGATGAATGAGTGCCCAAAAATCATAGGAAACTTCACGGACACTAAACCCTATCGTGAAGCGCTTTCTGGTCGAGCACTACTAGAAGCCTTGGAGAATAACAATTTTGACCTTTCTCATGGTATGGGTGATTTATTTTGCGACCTCGTGAAATTGGATGCTCTTGAAAAAATACGTGCCGCCATTCTTATCGCATTAGTTGATCCGAAATTAGATATTCAGCTTAAAGATGAGCGTTTGTGGAGTATATCACAGCAACGACACTTAATCGTTCATCGGCGAGGCGTAGTAGACAGTCATTATTTAGAACGCACATCGGATAGCATGTTGTCAGGTGACGATATAGAATTCAAATCGGCATATATCGAGGAATGCCTAGTGGTCGTTCGTGATGTTGGGTGCAGTATTCTTAAATCAGCGCAATTCAGAATTAACAATCTTGATTACGGTTGATTACGGTGACGGTAACCGAATTAAAACAGGGACATTGAATTAAGTGCATATAAACTGACGCCGCAACATTAATACGGTTGCTGTCTCCGTAATCCGGCCATGTTTGCGGTCATATTGTCGGCGGGTGATGTCAGTCCAGACCATTGTGAGCTCCTTCGAATCGTCAATAAATCCGAATGAATCACAAACTACTGATATCATTCAATTAGTTTCGAGTCGGACACTTAGAAAGAAGTTGCTGATAAAAAGGGAGATCTACCACCCATCTCGTCACCCCCGTGCTTGTCACGGGGGCCCATTCCTCCATGTTATCGGCACAATCAATCCCGCTTTACCCGTCTGAGAGTTTGGCGGAATGGATTCCTGTGACGAGCACAGGAATGACGGGAGTTTATGGAAATTCAGGTACCTCAGCCGGAAAAGGTTTGAAGGATAGTTTACATTCGTCATACCGGCGAAAGCCGGTATCCAGGCAGCACGGCATGATCTTGGGGCACTGGATACCGGCTTTCGCCGGTATGACGGGAAGATGGAACAAATTTTACCGCCACTGGTATATGAGCGAGAAAAAACCGGCAGTTGGGATACTGCCGGTTTTTTGAGGTTCTTTTTTCCGCTACCTGATCCCGGCTTAAGGCCACTACTGTCCGGTTTAAAATAGTAGACAAGTTGCATGGTATTGATTCTACTGT
>CAZVAZ010000050.1:0-12592 GCA_964625235.1 uncultured Hyphomicrobiales bacterium | reverse complement strand
CTGAAACGCCGGGTCATCACTTCGCGCATCATGGCGTAATCATCACCGGGTTTTGAGTGCTTGTCCTTGATGTTGAATTTTCGGTAGTGGTTTTTCAAAAAACCCTCTGCCCCGGCGACCACCATGGCGCCGACCGGGTGGCTGCCCTGAATGTGGCTGTTGTCATAAATCTCGATGCGCTCAGGCGGGCTTTCAAGATCGAACAGTTCTGCCAGCTTGAGCAAATGTTTTTTGTGCGAGGCGGTTTCGGCCATGCGGCGTTCAAGCGCTTCGCGCGCATTGGTCTGGGCATGGCCCACCAGCAGCTTTTTTTCGCCACGCTGGGGAATAATTACATTTATCTTGCGGTCCGATTTAATGCTCAAGGCACTTTGCAGAAGGTGCTGCGAGGGGATGTCATGACTGAGCAGCAGGGTTTTTGGCACTGGCCGGTCATCGTAAAACTGGGCAAGAAAGCTTTCCAGAATTTCCGGTTCATCATGGCTTTTGTCAGCCCGGGGAAAATAGGCGTGATTGCCCCAGTTTTGGCCGGAGCGGAAGAAGAATACCTGAATACAGACCTCACCACCGGCACGATGAAGCGCAAATACATCGGCTTCCTTCACATGTTTTGGGTTGATGCCCTGGTGCGCCTGAACGTGGCTCAGCGCTGAAATGCGGTCGCGGTAAATAGCGGCCTGTTCAAAATCAAGCTCAGCACTGGCCGTCTCCATCAACTTGTGCAACCGATCGCGAACCGACTGGTTGCGACCGGACAGAAAGACCGAGGTCTGATCGACGAGGCGGGCATAATCCTGTTTGGAAATTTCATCGGTGCACGGCGCGCTGCATCTCTTGATCTGGTATAAAAGACACGGTCGTGAACGATTTTCGTAGACTGAATCCGAGCATGACCTGAGCAGAAAAGCGCGTTGCAGGGTGTTTATGGTGCGGTTGACGGCACCGGCAGAAGCAAAGGGGCCGTAGTAATCACCCTTGCGGTTGCGGGCGCCACGGTGTTTGACCAACTGGGGAATGTCATGGTCGCGGGCGATCAGAATATAGGGGAAGGATTTATCGTCGCGCAGGACCACATTGAACCTGGGCTTGAAGCGCTTGATCAGATTGGCTTCAAGCAAGAGGGCATCAGCTTCGGTGGCGGTGGTGATGAATTCCATGTCACTGGTGAGCAGGATCATCTGGGCAATCCGGTTGGTATGCCCCATCATGCGGGTGTAGCTTTGTACGCGTTTTTTTAAGCTGCGGGCCTTGCCGACATAGAGAATTTCGCCCTTGTCATTGAGCATGCGATAGACGCCGGGACCGGAAGGCAGGGTTTTGAGAAAGGCCTTGATGACCTCGGGGCCAGATTTTACCGGTTCATTGCTGGTCGTGTCGTTTTCTGGCATGTTCTAGCTGCGCGGGTTGGAGCGCTCGATTTCTATGCCGACACTGGCGGCTTCAGAAATGGCCTGCGGTTTTTCCAGGCGAATGCGTGCGGCGATAACGCGGGAATCTTCAAGGCAGGCATCGGCGAATTGTTCGGCAAGTGTTTCGACAAGATTGACATGACCGGCGGCAATGATGGTCTTGATTTTGTTGACGATGGTCTCATAACAAACCACCCCCATCAGCTTGTCATCGATGGAATCTCTATTCTCACTCACTGTCAGATCAATGTTGATGACAATTTTTTGTGGGGAGGTTTTTTCATGCTCATAAACACCGATGAACGCTTCCAGGGTGAGATCGGTTATGAAAACGTGTCTGATTGAGCGAATGGCATCGGCAATATTGACAGCAGGTTGGCTCGCAGATTGCTTCATTTCGATTGCCCTTTCGATTATGAGCCTATGCTCATTCTTTAATGCCAACAACATCGGCTGTGCGCCAGGCCAGATGCTGACCACCATCAAGAGCTATCATTTGTCCGGTCATGGCGGGTGTTGCAAGGATAAACTGAATTGTCCGGCAAATTTCTTCCGGGCTGGTGCCGCGCTTCAACAGTGTGGCCGAGACCTGTTTGTCAAAATCCTGGCGGCGCTGGCGCTCATTGGGCAGGGCCGGGCCGGGGCCGATGGCGTTGACCCGGATAGCGGGAGCGAGGCCTTGCGCAAGGGTGCGCGTCAGGGTCCACAATGCGGCTTTGCTGGTGGTGTAAGACAGAAATTGCGGATTAAGCTTCCACACGCGCTGATCAATAAGATTGATGATATTACCGTCCGTGCCGGGCTCAAGCTGGGCGGAAAAAGACTGAGCCAGAAACACCGGTGCCTTGAGATTTACATCCAGATGCAACGCCCAGCTGTCTGTCGATACAGAGGTGATATCATCAGGTTCAAAAACCGAAGCGTTATTAATGAGACACGAAACCGGTCCCAGATGGCGGGCCGTCTGGGCGAAAATCGTCTCGGCAGCAGAAGTGTCAGCCAAATCACATTCAACACATTGCGATTTGCGGCCGAGGCGTTCAATTTCTCCGGCAACCTGCTCAGCCTGTTGGCGCGACCTGTGATAGTGAACAACAATATTCCAGCCCTTTTGGGCGAAATCCAGCGCGATTGCGCGCCCGATGCGCTGGGCCGCCCCTGTTATCAGGACCGTTTTAACATTGTTGTTGTCGTGCTGTGACATTGGTACCTTTTCATTTTTGGAAACTCAATCGCATGTCCTGTATGACATACACAGTTCCAAATAAGCCTGCAACGTTATGTATTAGGTGATGTATTCACTTATCGCTGTGTTTTTGGCCAAGTCTCAATTTCGTTCTCAGCCGATTTGCCAATCTATCCAGCCCAAACACTGCAAGGCCGGCAACCAGTCCCCAGAAGGCGGAGCCTATGCCAAGTGCGCTTATGCCTGAGGCGGTAACAAGGAAGGTTGTAACAGCGGCAAAGCGGTGTTCAGGTCTGCTCATGCTGGCACCCAAAGCTGCGACAAGAGGTCCGGCCAGAGCCACTGCGGCAACCGTGGCAATCAGGCTTTGGGGGAAGCTTGCAAACAAGGTTACCAGGGACGCGCCAAACAGGGCAAGAATTCCGTATCCAGCCGCATAGACCGGACCGGTAAGCCAGCGTTTGTCTTTATCGGGATGGGCGTCGGGCCCGGTGCACAGGGAGGCGGTGATGGCGGCAAGGTTTGATGTGTGGGCACCAACACCGGCACTTACCAAAGAAGCCAGGCCGGTCACTGTCAGGATAGACCTGGAAGGCACTTTATATCCCGCTGCTTTGAGCACGGCAAAACCGGGCAGATTTTGCGATGCCATGGTGACAATGTAAAGCGGCACGCCCAGTCCGATGAGGCTGGCGAGCTCAAATTCTGGTGGTATCCATGTTAATGTGGACAGCTGCATGGGGCCGATTTCCCGGGTCATGCCCAACTGATATGCAAGCCCAACGCCAAGGGCTAGAACCGCCAAAACCGCCCATGTTGGTGAAAACAGGCGCAGGACAGCAAATGCTGCAACAAGAGGAAACACCAGTGCGGGAGAGGTTTGCAAATGTTCAAAAATCGCCATGACAAAGCTGAACAACACTCCAGCCAACATGGCGGAGGCTATGGATGCGGGAATTTTTTCAATCAGGGCGGCCAGCGGTCGCACTGCAGCCGTCAGCAATATCAGGCCGGCGGTCAGCATAAACGCGCCCACGGCAGCATTCATACCTATGCCGGAAGATGCTGCAATTATAGCCGCTCCGGGTGTCGACCATGCGGTGACGATGGGCTTTTTGTGGCGAATGCTTAAAACCGCTGTGGTCACCATCAACGACAGACACAAGGCTGCCACCCACGATGATGTCTGCTCAGGGCTGGCGTTCAGTGCATTTGCAGCAGCAAGGACTACAGCCAGCGTACTGCCAAAGCCCACCAGCACCGCCACCACAGCAGAAATGACAATAGATGCCCACCCGATGCGCTGGGCTGTCCCGGTTATAAGAACCGTTTTATCGCTGGTTTTTTCGCGCTGAGACATTAACGCCTATTTAACTTTAAAATACAGTCGCATGTCCGTATGACATACACAGTTCTAAATAAGCCTGCAACTGATGCCTACCTTTACGAAATGAACCGGTGGTGCTGTTGTTTGCTACATTGTTGTTTCCTGTACAATGCACACAACACACAGTACAAGACAGCCAATATTCCTCCCTAACTCCTCAGGTCAAAAACATGGACGAATTTGAAGGTGTTGTGCCAGCGCTTGGACAGGCATTGAGCAAACGCGGCTTTAGCGAATTAACGCCTGTACAAAAGGCCATTCTGGCACCGGAACTGGGCGCTGCCGATCTTCTGGTGTCGGCCCAGACCGGATCCGGAAAAACGGTGGCCTTTGGTTTGGCTTTTGCCGGGACTTTACTCGATGGTGCGGAAAAATTCTCCAGGCCAAAGGTGCCACTGGCGCTGGTGGTGGCGCCGACGCGCGAACTTGCCTTGCAGGTTAAACGTGAACTCGAATGGCTTTATGAGCGCACGGGCGCGAATGTTGTCTCCTGTGTTGGCGGTATGGATGCGCGCACCGAACGCCGCAATCTTGCCGCTGGTGCCCATATTGTAGTGGGAACACCGGGACGTTTGCGTGATCATATCGGGCGCGGATCTTTGAACACCACCGGGTTTAAAGCGGTGGTGTTGGATGAAGACGATGAAATGCTTGATCTGGGTTTTCGTGAGGACCTTGAGTTTATTCTGGAGGCGACCCCTGAGAGCCGTCGCACCTTGATGTTTTCAGCCACCGTGCCGCGCAGCATCACCAACATAGCCAAACGTTATCAACGCGATGCTGTACGGGTAACCACGGGTGCCGAACAAAGCCAGCATGTGGATATCGAATACCGTGCGCTTATGGTGGCCAACAATGATCGCGAGAATGCCATCATCAATGTGCTGCGTTATTTTGAAGCTAAAAACGCGCTTGTTTTTTGTGCAACACGAGCCGCTGTTAACCGTCTTACCAGCCGTTTTCACAATCGCGGGTTTTCGGTTGTGGCCCTGTCGGGCGAATTAAGCCAGTCCGAGCGCACCCACGCGTTACAAGCCATGCGCGATGGCCGTGCGCGGGTGTGTGTGGCAACTGATGTTGCGGCCAGAGGTCTTGATTTGCCGAACCTTGAGCTGGTCATTCATGCCGATCTGCCCAAAAACAAGGAAAGCCTGTTGCACCGAAGCGGACGCACCGGGCGTGCCGGGCGTAAGGGCGTGTGCACGTTGATCGTGCCGCACAATGCCCGCAGGCGCACCGAAAGACTGCTGGTGAGTGCAAAGATTGAAGCTGAATGGGCCAAGCCGCCATCGGCTGAAGATGTCATCGCCCGCGATGATCAGCGTATTCTCGAAGACAGTATTTTAAGCAATCCCATTCAGGATCATGAGGCCGGGTTTACCCGCGAACTGCTGGCACGCCACGGGCCTGATCAGGTGGCAGCAGCTTTTGTGCGGCTTTATCGTGCCGGACAATCGGCACCGGAAGATCTGGCAGATGTGCCGGCACAGGAAGCGCGTGCGAAAAAATCATTTGATGGTTTCAAAAACAGCGTGTGGTTTTCTTTATCCGTTGGCCGCGCTGACAAGGCCGAGCCGCGGTGGTTACTGCCGATGCTGTGTAAGGCCGGCGCGATAAAAAAGCGCCATATAGGTGCCATTAAAATTCAGGAAAAAGAAACCTTTGTCGAACTTGCAGCAGAAGCAGTGGACGGGTTTTTGGAAGCTGTCAGCCCTGATGGCAAACTTGAAAAAAACGTCTTCGCCACTCAGCTCGATGCCGTACCTTCGGGTACCAAAACTAAATTTAAAAAACCGGCATATGACAAGAAAAAGCCGTTTAAATCAGCCAAACCCAAACCCGACCCCAAACCTGAAGCAAAGGGCGATACAACAGGTCTTGAAAATAAAAAGCATAGAAAAGACAAAAAGCCCAAATCCATTGCCAAACCCCCAACAGGTGCAAAAGAGGGCAAAAGAAGCGGTTTCGTAGCCATGCCGGCAAATTTCCTGTCAGACGAGGCCCCGCCCGCAAAAAAGACAAAAGAACCCAAAAAGCCGCCTAAGAAGAAAGCCGAAATTAAAGTCAAAGATAAAAACAAAGGCAAAAGGCGCAAACCCAGCAATCCGGGGGCAAGAGACTGAAAACAAGCGGTAACACATGAGTGATCAGCTATGAGTTGACCAATCGCGCCAAAATCTGTCCCCTTGGCTGGAACTTAATCACAAAGGACCGGCAATGATGAACAAGGACGCACCCTGGCAGGACTGGCAGGAGCCTTTGGGTATATTGATCCTTCGCTTAGGGCTTGCGTGGTTTTTATTTGTGTGGGCGGTCAACAAAATTCTTGCGCCGGCGCAATATCAAAAACTGTGGGGGTATTTTCACGGGATTGATATCGGTGCCACTCTTCCCTTTGTCATGGGTGGTTTGCAAATAGCCATCTGTGTGGCGATTGCAGTTGGTCTGTGGCGCACTGCCGTTTACGCACTGGGGTTTATCATGCACAGTGTTACAATGGTGGTTATCTTCCCCAGCCTGATTGCACCCTTCGTTATCAACGACGGGTTTCCGACCAATCGTAATCAGGCCATCGCGGTTGCAGCATGGGCGGGCTTTGCTGCCTTGTGGTTGTTGCGTAATCGCGATGCCTGGTCGCTGGATGAATGGCTGGCGCGACGGTCATCTGCCAAATAACAGATCAAAGGAACACATTATGCGCAGCATCCTTATCCTGATTTTTATGCTGGTTGCAGGCCTGGCAACGGCTGCCTATGGGCAAACCGATGCGCCCAAGGCGCCGGAAAAACAGATAGTGCCACCAACGCAAAAGCCTAAGAAAGTTGAGCGCGAAGGCACCATGACAATCAAGCAAATGGATGCAATCATCAAGTTGCTGGACAGCCAGGCAAAAAGCCTGCGGGCCGGGGTGTGGCAATTCACAATCGAAAAAAACACGGTGCTTATTGTCACTGATACACAAGCCAACCGCATGCGTATTATGGTGCCGATACGTGCTGCAGAAGGGTTGACGCTGGAAGAATTACAACGCATCACCCAGGCTAATTTTGATACGGCCCTGGATTCGCGCTACGCTGTTGCGCAAAAACTCCTGTGGTCCGTGTATATTCACCCGCTGAGCGAGCTCTACCCGCGCCAGTTCATCAAGGGCATCGGCCAGACTGTTAATCTTGCGGTTACCTACGGCAAGACCTATAATTCGGGCCTGCAGAGTTATGGTGGTGGTGACAGCCGCGCCATTTTACGCCGCCAGCTGATAGACAGGCTGCTCAAACAGGGCATTCCGATTTAGGAAACTGGTCTGGTTTTACATGGGGAAATTATGCGCGAATTCAGTATTGGCAGTTTTATTGATATTGGCGCTAACCTGATGAAAGATCAGGTCAATCTCCTGGTAGAGAATGGCCATATTTACAGTTTTGTAAAAGGCGAAACGATTTACCGGCAGGGTGAGAGTGCAGAAGATGTCTGCTTTTTGTTGTCGGGGCAGGCCAAGTCGGTTTTGATTAACTCCAGTGGTGGTGAGTGCCTGCTGCGCCTTCACCTTTCCCACAGTCTTATGGGGCTGACGGCATTGACTACTTCAGCCGTTCGTGATGCTGAAGCCATTGCCATAACCGATGGGGAGCTTGTCAGGATCAAGCGCGAAAAATTTCAGGGATTGTTGAAAAAAAATCCAGATTTTGGAATTTATGTTGTTGAGCTTCTGGTCAACCGAATGAGTGATTTTCACCATCGTGTCGGAGATTTTCTCGCTCGAAATGTTGAACAACGACTAGCCCATTCGCTTTTGTCTCTGTCACGGTGCGACCCTGAAAAAGAAAACAACAGCAGGCGGCAGCCTGTATGCCTCACCCATGAAGAACTGGCGAGTCTGCTAAATTCCCGGCGGCCAACCATCACTGCGATTTTGAACAGATTTATGGCCGATGGGCTGATTTCAAAGAAGGGGCGAAGCCTTAACGTGATTGATGCCGAGCGGCTGGAACATTTTTTGCCGCGCTCCCGGGGATAATCCGATTTGTCATCTTGCTGACAGAAGTACAGACTTTCCTGTTATATTCCTTGTGGAATTCAATTTTGCCACAACTTAAAGGATGCGATGATGAATGCCCCTGAGCCGACAGCGGTTGATTTTAGTAAATATAATTGGACTGTTCGGGCCATAACACCGTCGCTCGGGGTTGAGGTGCAGGGTGTTGATTTAAGAAATGTCGATGAAGCTCAGGCAACAACCATCGACGACCTGTTTAATCAGCACTCCGCACTTTTGTTTCGTGGCCAACAGCTTGAAGCCAGTGACCTTGTTCGTTTCAGCAGTTTTTTTGGTGAACTTGATGAAGCGCCGGTCAATGAGGCGGGCAAGACGGCGGTTGAGGGGTATCCTGAGGTTTATGTGGTCTCCAACATCAAGGGAGATGATGGCAAGGCGGTTGGCAGCCTAGGGGCGGGTGAAGCCTCATGGCATACGGATATGTCTTATCTTGATAATCCGCCACGGGCATCATTGCTGTATGGGGTTGAAATTCCCGCCGCCGGTGGCAACACCTGGCTTGCCGGTATGTATGGGGCGCTTGATCATCTGCCAGCGGGTTTGCGCAAAGAAATTGAGGGCCGCCGGATTAAACACGACGGCACTTATAATTCGGCAGGTTTTGTACGTCAGGGATTGAGTGAAAGCGATGATCCCTTAACTTGTGCTGGAACCTTTCACCCGGCGATTTGCCGCCATCATGAAACCGGCCGCGAGGTTTTGTTTCTGGGCCGTCGCCGCAATGCTTATGTGGAAGCGTTGTCTTTGGCGCAATCCGAGCAGTTGCTGGACGATTTGTGGCACCATGCAACCGCCGATGATCTGACCTATTCTCACCAGTGGCAGGTAGGCGATGTATTGATGTGGGATAATCGTGCAACCCTGCATCGCCGCGATTCTTTTGATCAAAATGCCCGGCGTTATATGTTGCGCACGCAAATCAAGGGTAAAATGCGCCCCGCGCCCAGACAATGATGATGGAGCTGGAATTACGCCCTTTGGAGAAAGCGGATTTTGTCACTCTTTATCACTGGCTTAATGCACCGCACCTAAAGCCGTTTTATATGCGCGATGGCATATCTCTTGAAACGGTGTTGAAAAAGTTTTCCCCGCGCGTCGGCTTGTCCCACGATGTCCATTGTGTGATTGCCACAGAAAATAACCAGCCATTTGGATATATGCAATGGTATTTCAACCGCACATTTCCCGATTATGGCGCTGCTACAATAGGCAGGTTGGCCGGGGTCAGTATTGATTATTTTATTGGAGATCGGAATTTTCTCGGACGCCAGCTGGGTTCCAAAATGCTAAGCGCGCTGGTGCTTCAAACCTGCCCGGACCTTGATACGAAAGACCGCATTTTCTATATCGCCCATGATGATGACAACCTGCCCGCCATCCGCTGTTCCACCCGAGCCGGATTTGTGGCCGAAGAGGCCTATGTGGAGAAGGGGAAACAATCCACGCTTTATGCGAAGCGTTTTGAGAAAGTGTAATTTTCCATCGAAATGCAAGTGAAGTTGGGATAGGTTGAGGCTTTGCCAATAGGGGTGCACATGAGCATTGAATTTTTTCTGACTTCCATCATTGTTATTCTATTACCCGGAACCGGTGTTCTTTACACATTGGCTGTTGGCCTTGGTCGTGGCTTCAGGCTGAGTATTGCAGCGGCATTTGGGTGTACATTGGGAATTTTACCTGCGGCAATCGCCAGCATTATCGGCCTTGCTTCAATCCTCCATACAAGTGCTCTCGCCTTCCAGGTCGTCAAATATCTGGGCGTGGCTTATCTGTTTTACATGGCCTGGAGCATTTTGCGCGATGGTGGTGCTTTGGATATTTCAGAAGATAAAACCAAAATTTCGACGTCAAAGATAATTGTGAACGGCATGTTTTTGAACGTCCTGAATCCGAAACTCTCGCTCTTTTTCATGGCATTTCTGCCTCAATTCGTGCCGCTGAATGCGACCGGTGCCACGCTTAGTCTGGTCTGGTTGGCGGCAATATTCATGCTGCTGACATTTATTGTTTTTATTGGCTATGGAGCCTGCGCCGCTCTGGCCCGGGACTATGTCATCTCGCGTCCAATTGTGATGAGCTGGCTTAAACGGGTATTTGCCGGAACTTTCGGGTTTCTGGGTCTGAAGCTTGCTTTGTCGGAAAAGTAGCATTTCCCACGTTGATGAGAATCTCGCGGTCGTTCGCTATTCCATGCGTGCAGGTTTTGTGACCGAAGAAGCCCATGTGGAAAAAGGCTCTTAACAGTATTGGAAAAAATTATGTGCACCGACAATAAAACCGGCACCGCAAGTCCTACCGTATTTATCGACAATGGGCGCGCACGGGTTACGGAATAGCGTTTTAAAAAACGCGGGGACAATACTGGCTGGCATCGCCATGAGTATGATTACGTTGTGGTGCCGCTTTTTGATGGAATCCTCGAGATTGATACCGGAGAGGGTGAACGAATTGTGGCTCCCATGAAAAAGGGCGTTCCCTATTTTCGCGAACTGGGGGTCGAGCACGATGTTATCAACGGTAACGATTTTGAATGCGCTTTCGTTGAGGTTGAGATATTGAAATAGCGGTAATCTCAAGGGAATTGAAAATGAGCAGCGATGACCCTGCCACCATAAAGAGCTTTCGCATTCGCTGCGTCAAAGCACCGCTTAACCAGCCGCACAAAACCGCATCGGGAACGATTGAGGCGGCACCGCTGGCGCAGACCCATGATTTGCCCGTATCCAGCCATCTGTTTGCCGAAGTTTCCTCGCACCTGTTAGCGGCAACACCGGGCGCTCATTTGCTCGAATGGCTCGATGTGGCCGGGGCCATAAACCAGACGCCCCTGAAGATTGCTGACGGCCAGACCAGCGCTCTTGATATTCATGGTTCGGGCCTGAACTGGAATGAAAAAGCTATCGCGGAATATGCGGCTTAAAGCGCGTCAGGCCGGTTGCCCATGAGATAGCGCGGTCCGGTGCCGTGAATACGGGCGCGGTCTTGCGGGTTATAGAGGGCGCATTTTTCCAAAGACAGACAGCCACAGCCGATGCAGCCGTCGAGGTGGTCGCGCAGACGGGTCAGGGTTTCGATTTTTTCATCGAGTTTTTGGCGAAAGCCTTCGCTGATCTGCGCCCAGTCATCTTTGTTGGGTGCGTTTCTTTCCTGCAACATTAAAAGCTGCTCACTGATCTGGGCAATGGTGAAACCAAATTGCTGAGCTATGAGAACGAAAGACAATCTGCGAATGTCGGAGCGCAGAAATCGCCGCTGCCCGCCCGCATTACGCCCCGGTGTCACCAGTCCCTGGGTCTCATAATAGCGGATGGCTGAAACTGATAAACCAGTGCGCTGTGCCAGTTGGCCGATGGTGAGCATAGCAGGTAGAGCCATGATCGATGTACCCGATAAGAAGTTTAAAATATATCTTGACCTCAAGTTAGGTTGAGGAATTATGATAAAACAATACTTAGATCAATCTGTCAAACTCAAGCGTAACCTAATTATACCATTGGCGGTGAGGTTTGATCCACCTTCCCGCCTGCGTGGGAATGACGTGTGTTTGCTATCGTTCAAACGCCAACGCCTTTGGTATTAATCCGATTGAGACTTAATAAAGGAAACCCCGATGACACCATCAACCCTGGAACATGTAAACATTACCGTAAGTGATCCCGAAAAAACAGCAAACCTGCTGTGTACGCTATTTGACTGGCACATTCGCTGGTTTGGCGATGCCAAGAATGGCGGGACGACGTATCATGTCGGTTCAGATGACACGTATCTGGCGGTATATGCGGAAAACAGTGAAGATAAATCTGCCTATGACAGCTACCATACCCGTGGCGGGCTTAATCATATTGGCGTGGTGGTGGACGATCTTGATGAGGTTGAAGCCCGGGTTCGCGTCGCCGGATTTGCCACCCACTCACACGCGGACTACGAACCCGGTCGACGATTTTATTTCAATGACAGCGACAACATCGAGTTTGAAATTGTCAGCTATCAGGCGTTGAGCCTGTAACCTCAAACCCAATTTATCGAAGCTAGTATCCCATACCTGACATGCTTTTGAATCCACCGATGATTGTTTTCTGTTTTGCTGATGCTCTTGTAAATTTGATTTCTTCGTAGTTTAAGGTGAGGTCTACAGATGGAGGGTTGTTGGCTCCTCCCTGAATTTTTTCAAGTTCGGCGTTGGCTAACTCCTCAATTATTGGATTTTCTATATGTTTTTCTGTTTTAGATTTTGCAGCCATGAGAATTTCCCTTCAATGTATTTATTATGTATATATGGCGCTTGATTTAAGCTTTACAAGTAACAATATTTAAAACACCCCGAATTCATCTTAAGGTATTGGAGTCTTAACCGTTATTCCAGGGGTTTATAAGGCTGATATACTGAGTTATATTTTCAAAAAATCCATCAGATTGCGCATATCATGGAAAACCTCAGCACCTTCCTGCGCCAGTTTGCGTCCGTCATTGTGGGGTGCGTAGCCCAGGCATTTCATGTTGGTGCGCATTCCGGAGTATCCGGCCACCCATTCCGACAACATCCGGCCACCTGTACC
>CAZVAZ010000049.1:0-12779 GCA_964625235.1 uncultured Hyphomicrobiales bacterium | reverse complement strand
TTGAGCCGAGCCAGACACTTTGGGTGAGAATGAAAAACATGGCGGTGGCGGCCTGGCCGCCGAGGAACACCGGTTGAACGAATGTATCCCCGATGAACTGACCCAACGGCTCCACTTCATCCTTGATCATGGAGGCGACTTCAGGCGCTTTTACCCGCTGAAAATGGGCGCTGGGAAAGCGCAGAACGCGATCAATCAACTCAAAACGCAGGCGGCGCAGGGTTCGCTCGCCGATTTTTCCCTTGAACAGGTTTATGTAAAACTTGAAGTAGCCGTTGATACATACCAGCAACAAAAACGCTGAGGACAGAATGACCAATGTGCCGATACGGTCCAGATCGAAGCCGGAAAAGAGGACAAGTTCTGCGGCATCAGAAATCCAGTCTGGTGGATCAAAGGCTATTCTGAATGTTGTGACAGTGGCGTCAGCCCCTTCAAAACCAAGACCCTGAACCGGTCCGTTAATAATATATTTGGGGACAACAAGGGCAATAAAATAAGTTGGCATGGAAAGCAGGACAATAAACAAAATCCAGATTTGATCGCGTCTGGTGTGTTTCCAAACGTATTTAAACAGGTTGGCTTCCATGCGATCCTCTATCCCCCTCAATTCAGAGCTGCCCCCTCCAATGCCACGGAGAACCGCCATTGTTCCATATTTTTAAATTGTTGTCATTGCCAAGATTCACATATGAAATTTGAGAGGTTGATAAATGCAGGAATATGGATAGATACTGATTGAATTGGGACTGGGACTCTTTTAATTGCCGGGGCGAGGCAAAATCCACGGTCGTTGGTAGCTAGAAAATTGGTAATTGCAAAATATATGAAAAATAAATCACTGGCGATCATTGTAAGAGGATATCCGCGCCTTTCGGAAACCTTCATATCCCAGGAGATACTGGCGCTTGAAAAACTGGGTTTAAAAATCGAAATATACTCGCTTCAACCGGCAGGAAACCAACTTGCACACTCTGTACACGAAGAAATTTCCGCCAAAGTCACTTACCTGCCGGAATTTCCCGCCTCGCACCTTGGCCATATGTGGCGGGCTTTCAACTCTGTGCGCAAATTAAGCGGGTTTAAACGCAGCTTCTGGATTTTTCTCAAAGATCTCAAACGCGATTTTACCATCACCCGGTGCCGCAGATATGCCCAGGCGATAGCGCTGGGTTTTGAACTGCCGCAGACAACCGGGCATATTTACAGCCATTATCTCAACCGGCCGACTTCTGTTGCGCGTTATGCAGCCATCATGCGCGGGCTGCCGTGGAGCTTTTCTGCCCACGCCAAGGATATCTGGACGACGCCGGAATGGGAAAAACGCGAGAAGATTGCCGATGCTCAATGGGGCACCACGTGCACGCGCTTTGGCCGCAATCACCTGGCCGGGCTGGCGCCGCCGGCAGAGCAGAACAAAGTCATGCTGACCTACCACGGCCTCGACATCCCGAGGTTTCCCAAACCACCGCAGCGCCGCGAAATGCGCGATGGTTCTGACCCGGAAAATCCGGTGCGAATTGTTTCCGTTGGCAGAGGTGTTGCCAAAAAGGGTTTTGATGATCTGTTTAATGCGCTTGGCCTGCTTGACCCCGCCCTTAACTGGACATTTGTTCACATCGGTGATGGTGCTTTACTGGATCAGATGAAAAAACAGGTGGAAGACTTAGGCCTGAGTGACCGGGTTGAGTGGCTCGGTGCCAAAACCCGCGACGTGGTGATTTCGACCTTGCGCACAAGTGATTTGTTTGTTCTGGCCAGCAAAATTGACGCTGATGGTGATCGCGATGGCCTGCCCAATGTGCTGATGGAAGCGTTGTCGCAGAAACTGCCGTGTCTGGCCACCGACGTATCAGGCATACCGGAACTTATCAATCATGGCGACAGCGGCTGGCTGGTGTCACCGGGAGCCCCGGAAATGATGGCGGAAGCTGCCGAAAAGCTGATTAAAGAGCCCGAGTTGCGCAAAAAACTCGGTGATGCCGGTTACAAGCGCCTGAAAACTGATTTCACCCTCGATAAATGCCTGCTGCAGATTGCCGAGCGTTTTGGGGTCGGGTGAGGGGATGGCGCTTGCGCCTCTGGAATGTATTTCTACAGGCCGAAAACCTGCCGGCCTGTTTGCCATTGCACCGCAGAATGCGCTGCTGTGAATTGAAAAAAATCTTCTAGAAATCTCCACAGGTCCTCATCGTGATCGAGGTGATGAGTAAGGATTCCGGTTGCATCGTTGTCCGGGAACCTGCCGCATCGCCTTTGTTGCAGGTGAGATGTAATTTGACGTACAGCGTTTTCAGTGCCGATAAAAGCGCGGGTTCCGCGCCAGTTGATGAGGTCCACATGGGTGTTGGCCTGACAAAACCCTGGGGAAGTTTGTACTGTTTTTCTGTCGCCGAATGTGGACAGGCCCACATAGCCGAAACTTTCCAGCTGGTCCGTAACATTAGCGCTTATGCGGTTCCAGGGTGGCACCAGTACAGGTAGAAACCTGTCACCAAAAAGTTCGATCAGAATTTCAGTCCCGGCGGTGAGTTCGCGCTCAATGTTGTTTAAGGGGCGGTGATCACCCAACTCGCATTTCTTTTCTGATGGTGGCGCATGATTACTATGGGACCAGCCGTGTTGCACAATTGAGATTTGGGCAGCCTTCCTGATTTTTTCAGATAAAGAAACGTCAACTCCGTGAGGGATAGTTGCCAGTACAAGCGGTGTTTTTGAGGTGATGGACAGTTGGATCAAACGGTCGAGTTGGGGGCTGGGCAGTTGGGCGTCATCGTCGCGCCACCACAAGGTTGCGGGCAAATTTTTATCTCGCCACTTATCCAGCTCACGTTCAAGTGCTGCCCAGGCATTTGATACATCACAGGTCAGGATTAAATCCTTTCGTGGTGATGAAATCACGGGTCGGCTCGACAATCATTGTATAGGGACCACATAACATGTTGAGTTCGACGTCATTGTCGATGGGCGGGTAAATTCCATATTTGAAGTAAGGTGCTGTGGTCTGATCAGCGTAATTGGTTGGCCCGGATTATTGCGCGATTGTCTCACCGTTGATTTTCATCTGGAGGGCGCTGTCTTCATCGCTGGACCAGCGCACAAGATATTCAAAATCGTTCCACACGCCTTTTTCGAAATCGTGGATTTGCGTCAGCATGATTTGCTTTGAGCCGCTTGAGGAAAAGTCCGATCCGGTATCGAAGTGGTTGAGGGTGACATCAAGGCGGCCAGTGTGTCTTAACCGCAAGGCAAGAGGCGGTTTTTGTCCCGAGCCCGGTGTGTGCCACTGGGTGATGACGACGAAGCCGTCGTGCTGGATATTGAAATCTCGTGGGATAAACAGGCTGTAGGAATAGTATATGTTTTTATCTTTGGGCGGCAGCGTTGCATCACAGAGTTCGGCGCGAAACCCGTTATTGGCGCGTTCTCCCGGCCGCCAGTTGAAACTGGCGACATTGGTTTTGCGATCCTCGTCATAAATAATCTCAATGGAATTTTCGCGTGGGCGGCGTGATGCATCCCATGAAGATTGCGAGAGGTTTTTGTTGAAATCCAATGTGAGGTGCATAGGGGCGGTCTTGTATCTTTTTTGTTAGTTCAATTCGCAAGCCTAGCAAATGCGGCCTTAAAATCAAAGTCCGGGGTTGCCACTTTTACCAATCGGGGGTAGAGGTCAAAAAGACAGAGGATTTCGACGACGCCATTTCACATTCAAGGAAAACAAAACGATGACCGTAAGCAACGGCCGTGAATTTTTGAGCATCCCAGGTCCCACAACTGTGCCCGATGAGGTTCTTCAGGCCATGCATCGCCCGGCGATTGAGATTTATGGCGGCGAGTTGATGGCGACGACGAATGCGTGTCTGGATAGTCTGCGCCAGGTGTTCAAAACTTCCGGTGACACCTATATTTACGCCGCCAATGGCCATGGCGCCTGGGAAGCCGCCGTGAGCAACATGTTTTCCAAAGGTGATAAAGTGCTGGTGCTGGAAAGTGGGCGCTTTGCCATTGGCTGGGGCGAATCCGCCACGAGATTAGGGATTGAAGTTGAAGTGCTGGCGGGCAGGCCCGGCCGCGCTGTAGATGTGGCAGCGGTGGAGGCGCGTTTGCGCGATGATAGTGCTGGTGAAGTTAAAGCCATTTTAGTGGTGCAGATTGATACGGCGACAAGTGTTTACAATGATATCCCGGCCATACGCCGTGCGATTGATGCGGCAGGGCATGGTGCCCTGTTAATGGTTGATACAATTGCCTCTTTGGGCATTGTTGATTTTCGGATGGATGAATGGCGGGTGGATGTTGCGGTGGGTGGCTCTCAAAAAGGCCTGATGACGCCGCCGGGACTGAGTTTCAATGCTGTTGGTGCCAAGGCCAAGGCTGTGCATCAAAGCGCTGGTCTGAGAACGTCTTATTGGGACTGGACTGCACGTGACGGTGATGTTCACTACATGAAATACGCCGGAACGCCCCCGGTCCATCTGCTTTATGCCTTGCATCAATCTTTTAAAATGCTGAAAAAAGAAGGGCTGGATAATGTGTTTTTACGCCACTCTTTACTGGCAGAAGCCGTGCGCCGGGCGGTTGGTGTCTGGGCGCAAGCCAATGTGGTTGGTTTTATTATCGACCAGCCCGAAGAACGCGCAGATTCAGTAACGAGCATACGCCTCAATGGTGATTATGAAGCGGCCAGACTGATTGAATATTGCCACAGGAAATGCGGTGTTGTTCTTGGCGTGGGCATTGGTGAAGGTTCAGATAAAACTTTTCGCATTGCTCATATGGGGCATATCAATGCACCAATGATCCTGGGTACCTTGAGTGTGGTTGAGATTGGTCTTGCGGCGTTGGATATTCCTCACGGGCGCGGTGGCGTTCAAGCGGCAATTGACTGGTTGTCTGAACAGGTGACTGCTTGATGCGGCAGTTATTTTCTGCGTAGTTCTTTTACTGCTACACCGCCAATACCCCAGCTTTCAACGTCGACTTCGTCGATAATCACAAAGGTGGTTGCAGGGTTTTTATCGAGCACTTCTACCAATAGGTCGGTTACTCCTTTTATCAGGCTGGCTTTTTGCTCTTCGGTTGCGCCTTCACGGGTTATTTTGATGTTTACATAGGGCATTTTTTTGTCTCTCTTGTGGAAATTCAAGGTGTGTCGGTCAATTCGTAATGGAAGACTTTTGATATAATCTGCCATCGGTTATCGAGGTGGATCAGGGTTAGAAAATCATTGAAAAACTTAAGTCCGATTGCGCACTCAACATGAGCAAATGCGGTTGAAGGCCCGGCGAATCTAATCGACAGTATTTTGTCGCGTCTGGCCTCGCCATTTTCATGAGGTGATTTTCGTGCTTCAACTATGGGAAAATATTCATCCATTGCCAGATATTGCAACGTGCCGTCGCTGACACAGACATAGTGCGCTTTGGCATGGAATATTTTCGATAATCGCGTTGTATCACTGTAATAAAGTCCATCAAAATATATTGCCAATGCCTTGGAAACAGATTCTTTTTTGGTATCCATGATTTGTACTCTTGTCCATATTCCGGTGTTCGAGCCTTGTCCTTCAGGCAAACGAACACCGGCAATGAGGTGGGTTAAATTAACCTAATAGTCCTTCAGCTTTCATGGCAAGTTGTACTTTCTCGCGCCCGGAAATGCGCTTTGCGTAGTCGGCCACATGGGACCATTTGTTCAAATCAATGCCGATGAAATTTGTCCAGTTTACCACGACAAAAAGATAGGCATCGGCAATGGTAAACCTGTTGTCGACAAGATAGCTGCGGCCATCAGACAGGAGAGAATTGACGTAGTCGAGCTTTTTGCCGACATTTTCTCGGGCGGTATCTTTTTGCTCATCGGAGGCAGAAGGTGTGAACAGGGGGCCGAATGCCTTGTGCAATTCCGATGACACATAGGTTAAATGCTCGTGCACCCGTGCACGCTCCATGGTGCCCGGATTGGCGGCAAGGCCTGCAGAAGGGTTTTGTTCCGCGATATATTGCAGGATAGCAGCACCCTCGGTCAGAATCTCACCATTGTCGAGCTTGAGAGCAGGCACAACTCCTTTGGGGTTGATGTCACCGAAATCCCCACCGGTTTGAGTTTTTTGCGCCTCAGTGTCGACCTGGTCGATGTCGAATTTTGCGCCTATTTCATGCAAGGCTATATGAGAAGCAAGGGAACAGGCGCCGGGTTTATAGTATAATTTCATGGGGGTGTTTTCCTGAATTGATTAAAATGATGCGCGCTCCTGAAAAAATTCGGGTTGGCGCATTTATAAAATTCAAATAGGAAATTAAGTTACTCTTGTAAATCAAATAACTTTAAGTTAGTACATTATAAGGTTTCCATTTGGTAACCTAAAGTAACTCAAATACCATCAAAGGACAGTGCATGGTCTTGCCGGTACGAAAGAACAAGAGCCCGGATACTCCCAATGAGTGCCCGCTGTCACAATGTATGGCTATTCTGGGCGGTGCATGGACGCCTAACGTTTTATGGTATCTCAGCGGTGGCCCGCGGCGCTTTTCTGAACTGCAAATAGATATTCCGCCGGTTTCTGCCAAAGTGCTGACCACAAGATTGCGAGATCTTGAAAGCAAAGGTGTTGTGTCGCGAAACGTCAAACCAACATCTCCGCCATCGGTGGAATATGCGCTTACCGATCTTGGCCGGGAACTCATTCCGGTAATCGAGGCAATCGTCGAAGTCGGGCACAAGATCAAGATGCGGGCTGATCCTGGCTGAGACTGTCGATGTTTATCTGGAAGCTGCTTTCGTCTTCCATATGTTTGAAGCCCAGCCGATGGTAAAATTCCTGCCCCCGCACATTATGATTGTCGACACTCAGTCGCACAAAAACTGCGCCGCGCTTGCGGGCATTGGCGGCCAGCTCAATCAATAATTTTTCGCCCAGCCCATGCCCGCGCTGGCTTTCGGCAACAAATAAATCGAGTACAAAAACTCCTGGCTGCCCGGCCCAGGTTGAAAATACCGGAAAATAGGTGCACATGCCGACGGCTTCACCGCCACACTCGGCTATCAGGGCATTGAAAGCAGCATTTTTGCCAAAGCCATGTTTTACCAGGTCATCGACGCTGCCTTTGTTTTTACCGGCAAGGTCGAGCGCCTGCGCCAGGCCTTTGATCATTGTGTGTATGACGGCTGCATCCCCCGGCATTGCCTGTCGTATGTTAATTCTGGTGTCAGGGATCATTTTTAGCAGCTCACCTTACCAAGGAAATTATAATTAAGAGAATTTAAATTTTGTGCACGTAATATTATCTGCCTGATGCATGGGGTTTGATTTTGGCGCTACTCCCGAGCTTCAATCATAACAAGGTGCTTGAGCAGATAAAAGACCAGTTAAGAATTTAGTGTATGACATCAGAAAAAAATCAAAACCTGGAAACCCTTCGGAAAAACGAAGATACTGGATCAGACGGTTGGCTGGAGACCGAGCGCATCATCATGGAGATGCTGCGGATCACAGGCAGTCATTTATCGCTCAAGGAGACCCTGAAAGAGTGCCTTGATGTGTTGCTGCAGACAACCTGGCTTCGGGTGCAAAACAAAGGCGGGATTTTTCTGGTTAAAGGTGAACAGGAAACTCTCGAATTGTTCGTTGAACATAACCTCGGGGACAAAATCACCAACCTTTGTGCAAAAGTAAAATTTGGCCACTGCCTGTGCGGGCGTGCGGCGGTGACAAAGACCATCCAGCACGCTGATTGTGTTGATGAGCGCCATGATACCCGGTTTGAGGGCATGCAGCCGCACGGTCACTACAATGTGCCAATCCTGAGTGATGGAAAAGTGCTCGGTGTAATGGTTTTCTATTTGCCTCACGGTTTTAAGAAAAAGCCATCGGAGCTGGCCTTTTTGGAAAGTGCCGCCAATATTCTTTCCTTGATGATCCAGCTCAAGAGTCATGAATCCAGCCTCGAAAACATGGTGGCTAAACGAACCCGGCAATTGGAAACGGAAGTTGAGAGCGGCAGGCAAAAAGAAGCGGCTTTGCACAAATCGGAAAGCCGGTTGACGGAGCTTCTTGAGCTTGTGCCTGAAGCTATTGTTTCTATTGATAAACACGGTCTGGTTTGCCTGTTTAACCAAAGTGCTGAAACCCTGTTTGGATACAAAAAACAGGAAATTATCGGGCGCCGGCTTGAACTGCTGATGCCAGAACGGTTCCGCCATAATCACCACGCAAAAATCAACAATTTCGCCCAATCTGACACCACGACCCGGGTAATGTCGGAGCGTAGCGAAATTTTGGGGTTGAAAAAAGACGGCACAGAGTTCCCTGCATACGGTTCAATTTCAAAGCTGAGTGTTGACGGTAATGTTTTGTATACGGTTTTGATCCAGGACATCACCGAGCAGAAGAACGTTGCCGAGGCGCTTGAAAACCACAACAGGGAACTTCGTCAGCGAGATTTAATTCTGCAAGCCCAGAACCAGCGCTTTGATGCGGCGATTTCGGCGATGTCGCACGGGCTGGCCATGTTTGACAAAGATGAAAACCTTATCATCTCCAACGATCGCTACCCGGAAATTTACAAACTTTCTACCGAACAGATAAAACCCGGTATGAATATGAGGGAAATTCTGGAATTGCGTATTGAGAAAGGGATTTATTTTGGGTCAGCGGTTGACGAAACCGTCGAGGAAATGAGGTTGTTAACAAACACCAAATCGACAAAGCCGAAAACTTATGTTCTCAACGATAATCGTCATATTGAAATCCGAAACCAGCCTATGGACAATGGCGGCTGGCTTTCAATTCACGACGATGTTACCGAGCGCTACAATTCCGAAAGGAAGATCAAATATCTGGCAGATTATGACACGTTGACAAATTTACCCAATCGTACGCAAATTCAGGACGCTTTGAAAAAAGCGATCCAGCAGGCCGGGGAAGATGGCACCGAAATGGCCTTGTTGTATATTGATCTCGACGGGTTCAAGGAAATTAATGACACGCTGGGGCATCCTGTGGGCGACCATGTTCTAAATGTTATTGGCACGCGACTGGCGGAATTCCAGAGTGATACAATTATTGCCGGGCGTCTTTCCGGCGATGAATTTGTAATGATCGTCAAGGAATTCAACTATCAACCTTACCTGGAACGGCTTGCTGATCGTATTTGCACAACTCTTGCCATGCCAATTCACGCTCAGCATGATGTAATCGTTCTATCAGCAAGTATCGGTATTTCGATTGGGCCACCTGCGGTTGGCGACGAAGACACTCTGACACAGTATTCTGATCTGGCACTTTATCAGGCCAAAACTGACGGCGGGAAATGCTATCGCTTTTTTGAAGAAAAAATGTATGTGCGGGCGAAAGAACGGCAGCGCCTAGCTGCTGATCTGCGCAATGCCATTCGCAAAAATGAACTCATTGTGCATTACCAGCCGCAAGTGGACCTGCGCACGGGGAAAATTAACGGATATGAAGCCCTGGTGCGTTGGCAGCATGATGAACTTGGACTGATTTCACCTTTTCAGTTTATTGGTTTGGCCGAAGAAACCGGGCAGATCAGTGAAATTGGCGAATGGGTTTTGCGCACCGCGTGCGAATATGCCTGTAAGTGGCCCAACAAGGAAAAAATATCGGTTAATCTGTCGCCCATTCAATTCAAGCGTCAGGATGTCAGCACCATGGTCAAAAGGGTGCTGTGGGGAACCGGGCTGGAGCCGGAGCGGCTCGAACTTGAAATTACTGAAAATGTTCTTATTCAAAGCACCGATTCAGTCATCATAGTTTTGCGCACACTGGCTGAGATGGGAGTTTCCATCGCCCTTGATGACTTTGGTACCGGGTTTTCCAGCCTCAGTTACCTGACGACATTCCCGTTTAATAAAATCAAGATCGACAAGACCTTCATAGACAACCTTGGCAAAGACTCTGAAGTCACCGCCATCGTTGCCATGATTGTCGGGCTTGGCCGAAACCTTGACACGGTGATTACCGCTGAAGGAATTGAAGAATTCAGACAACATGAGTTGCTGCGCGCTTCGGGCTGTGATCAGGGGCAAGGGTATTTATATGGCAAGCCCCAGCCACAGATACTGATTGAAAACCAGCTTGACCTAAGCAAGGTGGCGTAGACACTATCCACCGGGGTTTGTTTGCCGGGAGAAAATCATCAGACTTTGATCGAGCAGGTCGATAATTTCGGTTACCTGTTCCTCAGTTGTGATTAAAGGTGGGCAGACCATGAAATGATCGCCAATACAGCCACCGCGTGTGCGGCGGGAATAGATGATCAGGCCCAGGTTATAGGCAATTTCTACCAGACGCAGGTGCGCATTTAAATCAACTGGTAAAGGTGCCATGGTTTTTCTGTCGGCGACCAGTTCGAACGCCTGCAACAGTCCCAGGCCACGCACGTCACCGATGAAATCATACTTGTCCATTAACCCCTGAAGGCGGGTTTTCAGCACCCTGCCGATAATTTCGGCGTTGCCGATAAGCTGACGGTTTTCCAGTTCATCGAGCACGGCGAGACCGGCAGCGCACGCCAATGGGTTGCCGGCGTAAGTGAACCCGTGAATAAATCCGCCATCAGCCAACACCGGTTCGACAACCCGGTCGTCCGCAATCATCGCTCCCAGAGGCATATAGCCAGAGCCCAGTCCTTTGGACATCACAGTGATGTCGGATTTTAGTCCCCAGTGTTGGGCGGCGGTAAAGCGGCCGGTGCGTCCAGCCCCGGTCATTACCTCGTCTAAAATGAGCAATATGCCATGGGTGTCGCAAATCTCTTTGATGCGGGCATAGTAGCTGTCAGGGGCAACCAGAGCCCCGGTGGATGCACCGCCCACAGGTTCCATGATGAAGGCCAGAACCGTTTGTGCGCCTTCATGCAGTATTTGTTCCTGCAATAAATTAGCATAACGCAAGCCCCGTTCCTCGTAGCTCAAGTCATCGTCGTCGAGATAGCAGGTGGGGGCGGTAATTTTGGGCATCTGGCACAGCATGGGTAAAAACGGCTCTGTCATGAGAGACATGCCGGTAACTCCAAGCGCGCCCAACGTTGAGCCATGATAAGAGGGGGTGCGCGAGATAACTTTATAGCGGCTTTCCTGGCCGGTGGCTGTTGCCCACTGCCGTGCCAGTTTGAGGGCTGATTCTACTGCTTCGGAACCACCAGACACAAAGAAAACCTTATTCATGCCTTCGGGAAAATTTTCCGCCAGACGACTGGCCAGATTTTCGGTGGCGTCATTTTCAAAATGCAGGCGGTAGGCAAAAGTGGCACTGTCCATCTGTTTGCGCATGGCATCGAGCACATATGGGTTGCCGTGACCGAGATTGGTCGACATCGGGCCGGACGAGCCGTCAATATATCTCTTGCCGGTGGTGTCCCAGATGTAGATGCCTTGAGCGCGTTCAATTCGCGGACGGCGGGATTGAACATCGTAAAAGAGATTTGAGGGTGATTTGAGTTCATCCATAGATCTGACCTCAGGTTTTAATCTTATATCCGGTTTTGAACACCCACCAGACGCCGAAGAGACACAGGCTCAAGAACAGGAGAATTATGGCCAGGCTTAATTCCACACTGACATCGGCAACTTCATAAAAACTCCAGCGAAATCCGCTTACCAGATACAGCACGGGATTAAACAGGGTCACCGTCTGCCAGAAGGGTGGCAGCATATCGATGGAATAAAAGCTGCCGCCAAGGAACGTCAACGGTGTGATTACCAGCAGGGGGACCAGTTGCAGTTTTTCAAAATTATCGGCCCAGATACCAATCAGAAAACCAAACAGAGAAAACGTTATCGCGGTTAAAACCAAAAACAGCAACATCCACAAAGGGTGGGCAATTTCAAATGACACAAACAATTTTGCAGTGACCAGAATGATCCCCCCCAGAATGATGGATTTTGTTGCTGCAGCACCCACATAACCGAGGACAACTTCATAAAATGAAATCGGCGCGGACAGGACCTCGTAAATTGCGCCGGTGAATTTTGGAAAATAGATGCCAAAGGCAGCATTGGACACACTTTGCGTGAGCAACATCAACATGGTGAGGCCGGGGACAATAAACGCGGCATAAACGACGCCTTCAATATCCGAGATGCGCGAGCCGATGGCGGCACCAAAGACGATGAAATACAAAGATGTTGAAAGCACAGGTGACAGGATGCTTTGAAAAAGCGTGCGCCAGGTGCGGCCCATTTCATACATATAGATGGCGCCAATTGCCCGAAAATTCATAGACTTTCATTTCCAACCAGAGTTACGAATATATCTTCGAGAGAGCTCTGCTTTGTATCAAGATCGCGAAATCTGATTTCCGCCTGTGCGAGGCTGCTGAGCAGTGCGGTAATTCCGGTTCGGTCCATATGGATATCATAGGTATAAATCAGTTGCATGCCATCTTCTGAAATTTCCAGATTGGGAATGTCAAAATCAGCTGGCAGGCTTTCCAGCTTTTGGTGCAGTTCCAGGATCAGGTGTTTTTTGCCGAGCTTGCGCATGAGTTCTGCAGTTTCCTCAATCACAATGATTTCGCCATGGTTGATAATGCCAACGCGATCAGCAATTTCTTCGGCTTCTTCTATATAATGTGTGGTCAGGATGATTGTGGTTCCTTGCGCGCGCAGCTCTCTGATCAACGCCCACATATCCTTGCGCAGTTCAACATCGACACCGGCTGTGGGCTCGTCGAGAAAAAGAATTTCCGGCTCATGCGCCAGCGCCTTGCCAATAACTACGCGCCGTTTAATGCCGCCCGACAGCTCCATGATAT
>CAZVAZ010000048.1:361-12829 GCA_964625235.1 uncultured Hyphomicrobiales bacterium | reverse complement strand
TTGCGGTAAATGCCGGGATAAATCAAAGCACCATCGGGGTCGCGTTCAGCTTTGCCCAGCCCGCTGTGTTGTTCAACATGAGCTTTGATTTCACTCCTGCTGGCCAGACACCGATAGGTAACTCCCAGCGCTACAAGTTTTTTCAGCGCCTTTGTATAATCGTCCATATGTTCGGACTGATACCGCACCGGCTCTTCCCAGTTGAGCCCGAGCCAGCTTAAGTCGTCCAGTATCTGCGCCACATACTCCGGGCGGCATCTGGTGTGGTCGATATCTTCAATGCGCAGCAAAAATCTTGCCCCGGCAGCATTGGCTGCATCAAAGGCGTAAAGTGCAGAAAATGCATGGCCAAGATGCAATAAGCCCGTGGGGCTGGGGGCAAAACGAAAAATGGGGGGTGACGTCATCTTGGGGTAAGTGTAATTTCCAATAATATTGCACACACTATAGGTCGGAAACCTGAAAATGTCAGCCATCAATACGATAGAAGATTTAAGGCTGGCGCTCGCAGGCTTGCAGAAAATCGATCCGCGATTTGTCAAGGTTGTTGCTAGCGTTGGTGAACCGCCCTTGCGCCGGGTAGACGATGGTTTTGAAAGTCTGGTCGATATCATCGTTTCACAAATGGTTTCCAGAGCCAGTGCTGACGCCATCATCGCGCGCATGCGTGACAACCTGAGACCTTATACGCCACAAGGCTTTCAGCAGTTCAGTCAGGAAACATATGTGGCTCAAGGCCTGTCGCGTCCCAAAATCAAAACCTTTCGAGCATTGTCAAATGCCCTGTGCAACAAGGAACTCGACCTCCACGCCTTGAGAAATCTGAGTGATGAGGAAGTGGCAGAAGCCTTGACGCAGATAAAAGGCATTGGCCCGTGGACGGCGGAAATTTACCTGCTCACCTGTCTCGGCCGGGCTGATATCTGGCCCGCAGGCGATCTTGCATTACAAATCGGGGTGCAGATGATGTGTCAATTGCCGAACCGGCCCAGCGCCGATGAGGTTCGGGAAATTGCCTCTGCCTGGCAACCCTGGCGCGCGGTGGCTGCGCGACTGGTATGGTCATATTATGCGCATCAGAAAAATCAAAAAAAGTGACACAGGCGGCAGAATTACATTTTGAAAAGCGTTTCGATGACCGGACACTCGGGCACGTCACCCCTGGAGCACTGAGCTGCCATTAATTTAAGGGTTTTTTCCATGCGTTTTAAATCAGTCAGTTTCTTTTTGACGTTTTCAAGGTGTTCAATCGTCATGGTATGAACCTGATTGCAGGTGAAATCCTGGCGGTCAACCATCAGCAAAAGCGCTCTGATTTCTTCGATTTTAAACCCAAGCCCCCGGCATTTTTTAATGAAGGACAACCGCTTGAGCTGGTCGCTGTTATACTGCCGGTTTCCACCTTGGGTACGATTAGGTTTTGGCATCAGTGCGATGCGTTCATAATAGCGGATAGTTTCGATGTTAACGCCGGTTTCGCGCGACATTTTTCCGATAGCATAACCTGCCGTATCCGGGTTTTTGAATGCCATAAGATTTTCCTTGAATCTGTATATACTACAGATACCATATTACCTCATAAGACGAAAATTTTAAACTCCGGAGTTCCATCATGTCTGAGGGTGGCGACAACAAAAGCAATGGCGCTTACGACGTTGCCGTCATTGGTGCGGGATCAGCCGGTTTTTCTGCCGCCATAACCGCAGCTGACGAAGGTGCAACAGTGATTCTGATTGGCCATGGCACCATCGGCGGCACCTGCGTCAATGTTGGTTGCGTGCCTTCAAAAGCACTGATCAGGGCCGCGCAAACGCTTCATGTTGCCAGTGCTGCCGAGCGCTTCAACGGCATTGAGGCAACGGCAAAAGTGACCGACTGGCAAGCATTGGTGCGACAAAAACAGGAACTGGTGGATGGCCTGCGTCAGGCCAAATACACCGACATATTGCCAGCTTACGAGGCTGTAACCTATGTGGAGGGCAAGGCGAGTTTTTCTGATGACGGCTCATTGAACATTGATGGCGAGCCAATAGCTGCCGGGAAAATCATTATCGCCACAGGAACCCGGCCCGCAATTCCATCTATCAAAGGCATCGGCGACGTGCCCTACCTCACCAGCACAGAAGCGCTGGAACTTGAAAAACTGCCGCAATCACTCCTCATCATCGGTGCCGGTTACATCGGCTGTGAAATTACCCAGATTTTCGCCCGTGCCGGTGTCGACGTAACGCTCGTCTCTCGTCGTGGCGTGCTGCCGGAGGCAGAACCGGAAATTAGCCAGGCTCTCAGTCAATACTTCACGGACGAAGGCATAAACCTTGTTGATGGCATCGCTTACGATCACATCAAAACCAAAGATAACACCATTGTCCTGACCGTTCAAAACAGGGATGGTGTTAAAGAAATCAGCGCCGACAAAGTACTCATTGCCACCGGGCGCACGCCAAACACGGAGCAATTGAATTTAACAGCGGCAGGAATTGAACTGTCCGGCAACAATGGCATCAGGGTTGATGCACAAATGCGTTCAAGCCGTGCCAATGTCTATGCGGTGGGAGATGTCACCGGGCGCGATCAGTTCGTCTATATGGCCGCCTACGGTGCCAAAATTGCTGCAAAAAACGCCATGAACAGCAACTCTCTGACTTACGATAATTCAATTGTGCCAGCCGTGGTGTTTACTGACCCTCAGGCAGCCAGCGTCGGCCTGACGCAAGCACAGGCGCAGGCTCAGGGGATTGCAGCCAGAACCTCCGTTCTCACCATGGATAATGTCCCGCGCGCACTTGCTGCACGCGATACCCGTGGTCTCATCAAGCTGATTGCCGATGGTGAAACCGGTAAGCTGATCGGTGCACATATTCTGGCACCGGAAGGCTCCGACACAATTCAGACCGCCGCCCTGGCCATCAAAACCGGCATGACGTATGAAGAACTTGGCGCCATGATCTTTCCCTACCTGACGACGGTTGAAGGCCTCAAACTGGCAGCGCAGACATTTGACATGGATATAAAAAAACTGTCCTGCTGCGCGGGTTGAAGATGAATTTTGAGCACACCCGGCAATTTGCGAAATTATCAGCCTTTCTGAAATGCAATGGACTTCTCCCGCCAGTTCCAGGCTTTCCCAAACCATACTGCTGCACCTCTGCCGGTTGTTGGCAAAAGGTCAACCGGGTGTGTCCTGATACCCATTGATGAGGCGATTGAGCTGGCAAAAGTCCGCAAATCCGAACTATTTTGTAACTCATTGTAACCAGTCCAGTGTTGGTGACAAAGTGCTACCCGATGTCTTTTGACCGGGGCTCCAAAGCCTGAATACAATTCCTACATGCCGAATAACCAACAACGTTTGGACAATTGTATCAGGAGATTTGAAATGCTTTTATCCCGTTTGCTCAACAATATAGTGCGTATCGGCACACTCAATGTCATTGACGCCAATAACAAACGACACTCATTTTCCGGCACTCCGGGCCCCCGGGTTACCATTCGCCTGCACGCCCGCGCCCTACATCACAAGCTCTATATCAACCCGGAAGTGGCTCTGGGCGAAGCCTATATGGATGGCACTTTGACCATCGAAGAGGGTGCTTTATCCGATCTGTTCGAAATTATGCTGAAGAACGAGAAAAATGCGCAGTCTGATATGCTCTTTTCCTTGCGCGACCGGCTTTCGCGCCTGCTGCGGCGTTGGCAGCAATACAACCCTGTCGATTTATCGCGCAAGAATGTGGCGCATCACTACGATCTGCCTGATCAGCTGTATGACTTGTTTCTTGATGGTGACCGGCAATATTCCTGCGCTTATTTTCAAAATGGCGAGGATGATCTCGCCACTGCACAAGTGGCCAAGGAACGTCATTTGGCGGCCAAACTGCTGCTTGAGCCGGGACAGAAGGTGCTTGATATCGGATCGGGCTGGGGTGGATTGGCACTTTATCTGGAAAAGGAAGGCGGCAGTGAAGTTACCGGGCTGACCCTGTCGAAGTCGCAACTGAAAGTTGCCCGCGAACGCGCTGCCGAAGCCGGTGTTGACAACCGAGTGAAGTTCCAGCTTCGCGATTATCGCGAGCAGGAAGGCACTTTTGACCGCATTGTTTCAGTCGGCATGTTTGAGCATGTGGGCGTTAATCAATATGAGCAGTTTTTCTCCAAGATCAGTGACCTGCTGAAGGATGATGGCGTCTGCGTTCTTCATTCCATCGGCCGCATGGCCGGGCCCGGCAGCACCAGCCCGTGGATACGTAAATATATTTTCCCCGGCGGTTATTCGCCCTCCCTGTCGGAAACCCTGGCGGTGATTGAAAAGAGCGGTCTGTGGGTGAGCGATATTGAGGTGCTCCGGGTACATTATGCCGAGACCCTGAAAGCCTGGCGCAGCCGTTTCGAGGCCAATCGCGCTCATATTGCCGAGATGATTGACGAGCGTTTTTGCCGGATGTGGGAATATTACCTGGTTATCAGCGAGGCTGTTTTCCGCCACGGCGATCATTTCGTTTTCCAGATACAACTGGCTAAAAAGCGCGATGCAGTACCACTCACCCGCGATTATATTGCCGAGTGGGAAAATAGCCATCCGATCAGCATCGTTCGGCACAAGCCCAGGCAGGTGGCTTGATTTGAGTAATTGGAGAATTGTGGATGAAAGCATTTGAATTCTCCAAAGTCCTTTTGGTGATGTTGTTGTGGGCCGTTTGCTTTCCATTGATTACGGCTGGCTTTGCCTATGCACCGCACCTGACTTTTGCAGCCCTGCGCGCCTTTATAGCTGGTGCAGCCCTGCTGGTGGTGGGGCTGGCCCTTGGCCGCCCGCTGCCCCGCGGTGGCCGCATCTGGGTAGTTCTGGTTTTCGTCGGGCTGGGAGCAACCAGCCTTGCCTATCTGGGCATGTTTCATGCTGCCGAGTTCGTGTCTCCGGGGATTGCCACAGTCATCGCCAATACCCAGCCGCTACTGGCAGCCATCCTGGCGGGCGTGTTCCTCAATGAATATCTTGATGGTCAGGGCAAATGGGGTCTCGCCCTGGGCTTTGCCGGCATTGTCTTTATTGCCGCACCGCAACTTGTAACCAGCCAGGCTGAAAACTATGTAACAGGGATAGCCTACATCCTGCTTGCTGCTCTCGGAATTACCGTCTCCAACGTGTTGATCAAGCGGGTTGCAGGTAAAGTAGATGCCATCATGGCCATGGCCGTCCAGATGTTGATTGGCGGCATACCTCTGGCCATCGCCGCGTTTGCATTCGAACAACCGCTAAATGTTATCTGGTCACTGAATTTTGTTTTGATCCTCTTAGCCCTGAGCCTTTTTGGCTCGGCTCTGGTCTACTGGCTCTGGGTCTCGATCCTTGAAAAAACACCGCTGAACCGGGCCAATGCCTTCAGCTTTCTGGTGCCGGTTTTCGGCCTTGCCATGGGGGCAATGTTTTACGGCGAAACGTTTGGCTGGCCGGAGTTTATTGGCATAGTTCTGACCCTTGCTGGTATCTGGCTGGTAAATCGCAAGGGTGGTCATGGCGCCAAATACCAGCTTGAGCCTGTCGGTGCAGAAAATAAAGTGGAGTAAATAACTATGAGATCCAAGCAGAAATCAAACGCCCCCGCCAGGGTTGAAAAAACTGTACTGGTGCTCCAGGGCGGTGGTGCTCTGGGGGCCTATCAGGCCGGTATCTATGAAGAACTGGCCGCCAACGGACATAGGCCAGACTGGGTCTCAGGCATTTCAATTGGCGCGATTAATGCAGCCCTTATCGCTGGTAATCCGCCTGAAAAACGCGTGCAACGATTGCGAACGTTCTGGCAGACCGTATCGTCTCACCTGTTGGCCGAACCCCTTATACCCGGAGAGCAGGCTCGCTCGTTATTCAACGAGGCAAGTGCGTCCTTTGCAGCTGCATTCGGCCTGCCGGGGTTTTTTCAACCGCGTTTTCCCGGTGCTGCGGCATTTTCTTCGGGCGCGCCAGAGATGCTCAGTTACTATGAAACCGGGCCCCTGCGCCAGACGCTGGAAGAGCTGGTTGATTTTGATTTGATCAATGCCAAAAAAATGCGCCTCAGTGTTGGTGCTGTGAATATTCGCACCGGAAATTTTGCCTATTTCGACAACCACCAACAGACCATTGGCCCCGAACACATCATGGCAAGCGGGGCTCTACCGCCCGCCTTTCCGCCGATTGAAGTTGATGGCGAATATTATTGGGATGGCGGCATCGTCTCCAACACCCCGTTGCAATATGTTCTCGACGAGATGCCGCGACCTGACATGCTGATTTTTCAGGCCGATCTGTTCAGTGCTACAGGACCGATGCCGCAGACCATCCTTGATGTCACAGAACGCGACAAGGATATCCGCTATTCAAGCCGCACCCGTCTCAATACGGATGTTTTTCGCCACGGGCAGGCCTTGCGGCGTGCAGCCCACCGACTGGTCGAGAAACTTCCCAAAAACCTCAAAAATGATCCCGATGCCGTAGCTTTGCGCGCCCAGTGCTGCAATGCCGCTGTCACCATTGTTCATCTGATCCACCGGCGAAAAAATTATTTCACCCAATCCAAAGACTTCGAATTTTCCCGCACTTCAATAGAAGATCACTGGCAAAGCGGCCTTGCCGACGTTCATCAGACGCTTCATCACCAAGACTGGAAGATGCGCAAAAAACCGACAGTCGATGTCACTGTTTTCGATCTTGCTGGCGATACTGCAAAATAAAGAAAGGTTGTAAAAATGAAACTCAAAGATAAAATCTGCATCATCACCGGTGCTGCCCGCGGCATTGGCGAAGGCATCGCCAGACGCTTTGTTGAAGAAGGTGCGCGTGTGGCCATCGCGGATCTTAATCTGGAAGCGGCTGAGAAAACCGCAGCCGGACTGAGCGCCATGGGACCGGGAACAGCCATCGGCGTTGCCATGGATGTAACCGATGAAACAGCGGTAAACGAAGGCGTTGCCCGCGTGGTTGAAGAATGGGGCGGTGTTGATGTGCTGGTTGCCAATGCCGGCATTCAGATAGTCCATAAAATTGAGGATTTTCCGTTCTCGGACTGGAAAAAGCTGCTCTCTATCCATCTCGACGGCGCTTTTTTAACCTCCAAAGCCTGCATCCCGCACATGTATGGCAACAACAGTGGAGCGATTATCTTTATGGGCTCGGTACACTCCAAGGAAGCTTCGCAACTGAAATCAGCCTATGTCACCGCCAAGCACGGCCTTCTTGGTCTGGCGCGTGTGATATCCAAGGAAGGTGGAGCCCACGGGGTGCGAGCTAACGTCATTTGCCCGGGCTTCGTTAAAACACCACTGGTCGAAAAACAGATACCTGAACAAGCCAGAGAACTTGGCATCACGGAAAAGGAAGTTGTTGAAAAAATCATGCTCGGCGAAACGGTTGATCAGGAGTTCACAACCATCGAAGACGTGGCTGAAGTAGCTCTCCTGTTTGCATCGTTCCCCACCAACGCCCTCACCGGTCAATCTCTTGTAGTCAGCCACGGCTGGTTCATGGAGTAAAAAGTTTCAACCACCGGCAGCCGCGCTAGCTGAACAACATCGGGCATTCACGGGCACATTTGTTGCGCACGATGATGTAGATCAGGTGCAGTGTCGCCAGGCCTGCCAGCAGGCAGAAGAATGAAATATAGGCATAACGCAGAAACAGAAAATCAACTGTGACAACAGCTATCAGCGTCAGGCCGAAATATTTAACGTGGCGATAACGTGACAGCAGCGGTGTCAGGATGATCAGTGTCAGATAAAGCATATTTGTCGACAGGCGCGGCATCAGGAAATCAAGCAGCATGGTGCCTTCGTAGGCCAGGGAATCGCGGTTGATGGAGACGTTGATCCAGTCCGGATTAAACAGATGCGGCAGATAAAGGATCAGTCCAAAGACCAGCCCGACCACAGCAAAGCCTAAAAACAGATGTTTTCGCCGACTTTCGCGCGGCTCCAGCACATAGACAGCAAGAGGTATCCAGAAAGGCCACATGAACCAGGTGAAAAAGATAAACCCAAGAGCGCTCCACAAAACCATTTGCGGATCGTTCGCTGTCATGCCGGACCACACCAGTCCTTCGGTAAACTGTTGCAGACCGGCAAACACCGGCATCATGGCCACCGGCAGATATTTTTTATTAGTGGTCCACGCCTTGTGACTGGCATAGGCCCCACCCACCAGCAGTAAACCACCGACGCCAAAGCTGACAGTTTCAGAAAAACACATAATCCGCCTCTTTGGATATGTACACAAAGTAATTCATCATGGGATGATAGCGCGGAGCTTTCGAAGGAGTCACCATAAAACAAGGCTCAGGCAACAGACTTCATTACCGGCTGATACCGCGAGTCGGCTTGATTGCAGGGTTTTTTGCTGTTGATTGAGCGTAGCCTGCCCCTGCTCATAAAAAACCGGGCCAACAAATTGGCCTGGTAAAAATATTGTCATCGAACATTATGGATTAGGTTCAGGAGGCTCGAACCTGTCTCAGGAAACCCTCGACTTCATTCTTCATCAATTCCGCCTGCCTGGAAAGCTCATCAGCTGCAGCCGTGACCTCATTGGCAGCTTCACCGGTTTCCCGGGACGCCTGGCTTACAACCGAGATACTTGAAGATACCTCTTGGGTTGCCGATGAGGCTTCTGTGATATTGCGGGCGACCTCCTGAGTGGTTGCCCCCTGTTCTTCCATTGCAGCTGCAATTACTGTTGAGTATTCCTCCAACTGTCTGACGACCTTGCCAACATTGTCGATTGAGGAAACAGCTTCACCGGTTGCGGTTTGGATTTCTGCGATATGCAGGGAAATGCTTTCTGTAGCCTTGGCCGTTTCGCTTGCCAGTGCTTTCACTTCCCCGGCAACAACCGCAAACCCTTTGCCCGCCTCTCCGGCGCGAGCTGATTCAATTGTGGCATTCAACGCCAGCAGGTTGGTTTGCTCGGCAATATCGGAAATCATCGAGACAACGGCTCCGATTTTGTCTGCTGTCTGTGCCAGTGTATTCATCTGCACAGCGGTTTTTGATACATCTTCAACCGCTTTCCTGGAAGCACTGGAAGCTTGACCTACCTGGGTGTTAATCTCTGTTATCGAACCTGTCATTTCTTCCGTGGCAGCAGCCACTGTCTGCACATTTACCGCAGTTTCTTCCGACGCAGCCGCAACTGCGTTGACCTGCTTGCTGGTCTCTTCGGAAATGCTGGCCATGGACTGAGCCGTGGCATTCAACTCAGTCGAAGCCGATGAAACAGTGGAGATAATTCCGCCAACCTTGTTTTCAAAGTCTTCAGCAAGTCGTATCCTCATCTCGCGTTGTTCTTCTTCCGTGCGCTGTTTCTGTTTTATCTGGTCGGCCTCAAGTTCCTTTGCTTTTGACAGAGTCTCTTTGAATTGCACATAAGCTCTGGCAACGGCGCCGATTTCATCATCATGGTAAATCTTGACCTCAACTGACATATCGTTTGAGTTGAGCGCATCAAGCCCGGTAACGATCTCATTGAGCGGGCGCGTGATACTTCGCTTCACCAGAAAAATTGAAATCCCCGTTCCAATGATCAGGGCAATAACGGTTATGCTCACCAACAGTTTCAGTGCAATTTTCTCATACTTCTCGGCTGTTGTGGCGGCATCCTGGGTAAAGCTTTCCATCTCGAAAAGTAATTTTTCCAATCCTTTGGCAAGCATTTTAGCTTGGGCTTCTATTTTGGGAAGTAGCTGCAAAGTCTGATCAACATTACCTTGCTGAACCAACTGGAAGGCTTTTTGGGACTGAAGGTTGTAGTCTTTATGCTCCACAGCAAGTTTTTCAAGTTCCTTTTTCACAACTCCAAATTTTTGACGCTCTTTTTCCTTAGCAACAGTGTTGATGGCATTTTGGGTAATCAATCTGACTTTATCAAAATTGTCATCAACCTTGATGGCCCAATCTTCAAAACTCTTGACCGATTTTTCAAATTTTTGCTCGTATCTGGCGTATACTTTCATCTCCTGACCGGCACGTATGGCGCGCTCGAAAGATATCTCCTGTTCGAGCTGGTAAATTGTTACCTTGGTCAGACCGGACAATATAGGTATGTCGCGTTCCGCTATACCTTCAATTTCTATTCCGATCTTGTACATTTTCCAAGCCCCTGTCCCCGCAACTAAGACGAGTAGCGCCAGACAGAACCCGACGAGGCAAAAGACTTTGGTGCCGATTTTCATCGATCCACTGGAATGCGAAGAGGAATTTTCCGCAGATTCATTGTTGGGATGTGCGGAAAGTGTGTTGCCGATAGAAAGTTTCATTGAATTCCCCAATTCTTTAGATCTAATTTCACGGGTCAACTGCTTGACCTTGATATAGAACGCGGCATAGTAGTTTTTCTTCAAAAAAACCCATAAATGCCAATTACATCTATAGGTTGTTCTGAATAATTATTGGTTAATTTACGTTATCACTTTAAACTAAGCCATTTCATACTCTTAGACCAAACTGACTGTCGTTAGACCACCAGACAACGCCACTATTTCGTTTGCGCCCAACTAAAATCAGTGACACATTTCAAGACCTGTCAAAACATGGGAAAGGCGACATGGGTGATTTGGTTAAAGAAAACTCCCTTATTACTGGCCACAGAATTGCCCATGGCAGGCATGGCGAAGGAGAGCCAATTGTGCTCATTCACGGCACGCCATCGTCTTCGCACATCTGGCGAAATGTGGTGCCTGAACTTGTTGACGCGAAGTACCGTGTTCACCTTTTTGACCTGCTTGGATTTGGCGCATCCGAGCGACCGCAGAAACTCGCAGTCGATACGTCTGTCTCTGCCCAGGTTGTCATCCTCAAAGCTATGTTGTCACACTGGGGGCTGGAGCAAAGCCATATTGTCGCCCATGATATCGGCGGGGCCATCGCCCAGCGCTTTTGCATTTTTAATTCCGGCAAAGCGCGCTCCCTGACCCTGATTGATACCGTCAGTTTCGACAGTTGGCCCTCGAAACGCACAAATGAGCAGATGAAGGCCGGGTTGGACAGTCTGATCAAGAAACCGGAAGCCGAACACCGCGCACATTTCCGCGATTGGCTGCTTTCAACAGTTCATGACAAGGACCGGTTTCAGGCCGGTTCGCTTGAGTATTTTGTCGAGCAGATTTCCGGCCCCGTTGGTTAGGCCAGTTTTTTCCAGCATCAGGTTCGCCATTATGATCACAAGTACACGTCTGAGCTGGATGACAGGCTGGCCGAGTTGGGCAATCTGCCGGTGCAGATACTGTGGAGTGAAAAGGATGTTTGGCAGGTTATCTCTTGGGCGCACAGGTTGCATGCAGCAATACCGGGTTCAAACCTGCACATACTCCCCGATTGCGGGCACTTCGCCATGGAGGACAAGCCCGAAGAGATTGCTGAGCTGGTATTGAGTTTCTTAAGTACCCACTAACACCCGCCGCTAAAGCAGGTTGCATTTAGTAGGTATCAAAATCATCCTGAAAAACCACCATCGGCGAGGTATTTCAATTCTTCAGTGCTCGACGTGCGCCCAAGCACCTTGTTGCGATGAGGAAAACGGCCGAATTTCTCGATGGTATCGTGATGAATGCGGGCATATCTCAGGTTTTTCGGATCGTCAATTGTTTCGAATAACTCGATACTGCGCTCCTGAATACCCAGGTCTTCGGAATGTTGAAAAGGCAGGTAAATCCACAAGCGCACATTCGTTGGAAATTCAATGTCCTGCCGCTTGGCAATAGTGTTGAGGCTGAGGCCAAGCGCTTTTTTATCGTTTGCAAAAGCCAGGGGTGAATTGCGAAACAGGTTTCTTGAAAACTGATCCAGCACAATAATCAGGGCCAATGTACCTTCAGCGCTTATCGACCATTCATCAATGCCGCCGCTTGCAGCTTTTCCATGCAGGGCTGAAAATCTGTCGCGGATGGTTTTGTCAAAGGCATCGTCCCTGGCAAACCACATTTTCGGCCCCGCCGAAAACCAGAATTCAAGCACGTCTGATGCTCCCGGCAGACTGGTATCAGAGACGCAATTTACCATCGACAATCCTGTCATAAAGAGCTGCGTCCAGCAGTTGGATGTCACCGCTTTCCGTTTCGTTAAAATATAGCCGGTCATCAATGGCTGAAGGATCAAACCCCTGCTTGACCAAATCCACCTTGCGTTGTTTGAACGTGCCGGTGGCTTCAATCTGCACCTGCTTGCGAATAAACCGCGGGCGCGCATATTCCGGTAATTGAGCAATCAGATAATTGCCGAAATCGGCCATGTCAAAATCATCATTGGTTACCAAACCAACCATACCGGCGCGGCCATCATGGCCGGGAACATTGACACCATAGACATTGGCTTCGAGCACACCGGGAAACACCGAAATGGCCTCGGCTACTTCTGATGTTGCGACATTTTCACCTTTCCAGCGGAAAGTATCGCCAATGCGGTCGATAAAATAGAAATACCCGAGACGATCGCGCTTCATCAAAT
>CAZVAZ010000048.1:0-312 GCA_964625235.1 uncultured Hyphomicrobiales bacterium | reverse complement strand
AACATCGCGCAGGATTTTCTTCTCGGTCTCTGATTTGTCCGCATAGCCATCAAACCGGTTGGTGGGGTTTTTTGGACTGTCAATCACCTTGCCAATCACCTCGCCGACGATGCCGGGTGCACATTTTATGCAAAACCCGTCAGGGCCCCTGGCAGCGGCTTCTTTCTCCGTGTCAAATTCGACAATTTCCGTGTTGAAAATCTTCTCGGCCCACTTTGGAATACGCCCCACAGAGCCCGGCTTGCTGTCATAGTTTAACAACACCACATTGCCTTCGGTCGCCCCGTAAAACTCGAGGATCCTGTCAAGACC
>CAZVAZ010000047.1:0-13013 GCA_964625235.1 uncultured Hyphomicrobiales bacterium | reverse complement strand
AGATCAATCCAGCGTTCTGGAGCATCTTCAAACTGCTGCAAAGCCTGGGCATGAATGGGATAGACCGTAATACCTTCATCGGGCGTAAGTATTCCGACAATACGATCGCCCGGCAAAGCACCGGTATCGGGAGCAAAACGGATTGGCAGGTTTGATCGCTGGCCGCGAACCGGCAAAGGAGTGGCTTTACCCGGCATCGCCACAGTTGGTTTTTCTTCGGTTGATTTGGAATTTCTGAACGGCCGCAACCGGATAAATCTGCTCAGGTTAAACCAGCGATCCGTTGTTGATTTTTCACCCTCGGCAGGAATGCTCTTCGGCTTTTCCTTCAGAGCCAGTGCCGCAATAACATCACCAACCGGCAATTGCCCCCGGCCGACGGCTGCCAGCACGCCATCGAGAGAATTCTGGCCCAGTTTTGGCAACGCAGCACCAAGTGCATCGTCAGAATAACCATTTTCATATTTGCTGAGAGCGCGTGTGAGAATTTCCCGCCCCAGGCCGGTATATTGCGCGCGCACGGCATCGCGGGTAGCACGGCGAATGGCCGCACGCGCCTTGCCTGTCACCGCATAACCTTCCCACGCCGCCGGTGGCACTTGCGATGCTGAACGGATGATTTCCACCTCGTCGCCATTATTCAACTTGCCAATCAAAGGCGCATTGCGTCCATTAATCCGGCAGCCGACACAGCTGTCACCCACATCCGTGTGCACCGCATAGGCAAAATCAATCGGTGTAGCCCCACTGGGCAGGGGGATTAACAGGCCCTTGGGGGTGAAACAAAACACCTGATCCAAAAACAACTCGAGCTTGGTATGTTCAAGAAATTCCTGCGGGCTTTCTCCTTCCACCAGCATATCAACAAGCTTCTTCAACCATATGTATGGATTTGAATTATTGTATTTTTTGGCCAGGTCCAGTGTGGCAGCGCCATTCAGCTTCGCACCGCTATTTCCCTCAGCCCCGGAGACATCGACACCGTCGATATCCTTGTAGAGCGAATGAGCGGCAACCCCGTGTTCGGCAACATCATGCATCTGTGTTGTTCTGATCTGCAATTCAATCCGCTTTTGTCTGGGACCAACAACCGTGGTGTGAATAGAGCGATACTCATTGCCTTTGGGGGTCGAAATATAATCCTTAAATCGCCCGGGCACAACGCGCCAGGCGGTATGTACGACACCCAGAGCGCGGTAACAGTCCTCAATCGAATTGACTAAAATCCTGAACCCGTAAATATCTGACAACTGCCCCAGTGACACGGCTTTGCGTTCAATCTTGTTCCAGATTGAAAAAGGTTTCTTCTCCCGCCCGCTGACGTCGGCCTCTATATTGTTTTCCTTAAGCTTGGCGGTGATTTCCGCTTCAATCTCACCAATCAGATTGCCGGCATCTTTGCGCAAAACCTCCAGGCGCGAGGTAATCGACTGGCAGGCTTCAGGATAGAGCACTTCAAACGACAGGCCTTCAAGCTCTTCACGCATGTGCTGCATGCCCATTCGGCCGGCCAGCGGTGCATAAATATCCATGGTTTCCTGGGCAATACGGGTGCGCTTGGCTGGTTTTACATGTTTGATAGTGCGCATATTGTGCAGGCGATCGGCAAGTTTCACCAGCAGCACGCGAATATCATCAGAGATTGCCAGCAGAAGTTTACGCAGATTTTCCGCCTGAGCCGCTTCCTTGGAAACCAGGTCAAGCCTCCTGATCTTGGTGAGCCCTTCAACCAGGTGACCTATTTCGGGGCCGAACATCTCATCTATTTCGGTTTTCGTCACCCCGGTATCTTCAATGGTATCATGCAGAAGAGCTGCGACAATGGTCGCATCATCGAGTTTCAGATCGGTGAGAATGGCTGCAACTTCAAGGGGATGGGAAAAGTAAGGATCGCCAGAAGCCCGCTTCTGGGTGCCATGGGCCTTCATGGCATAGACATATGCCTTGTTGAGCAATGCCTCATCAGCACCAGAATCGTAACTGGTAACGCGTTCAACAAGTTCATACTGGCGCATCATAACAAAAGCTCACGGCAAATCATTACAGAAAACGATTATGCCACCGGAACTCGGCAATGCCTATAAAAAGCTGCAAGTATGGTGATTAACGGCGGTAGCCGGAACCGTTTGGTGATTCTAAAGGTGCAAGGCCTTCAAGTCCGCGCAGCAGGTCTTCTTCTGACATGCGGTCCATCGGCAGGTCCATGGCACCTTCATCTTCGGCACGCAATGGATCAATTGTATGGCCTTCCGCTGTGATCAGCGGCACTGCATCGGGCTCGGGCTCGTCAATTTCAACGAGTTTTTGCATAGAATGCACCAGATCTTCGTGCAGATCGCCTGAATCAACGGTTTCATCAGCAATTTCGCGCAAAGCTACAACCGGGTTTTTGTCATTGTCACGATCAACCGTCAGTGGTGCACCTTGTGAAATCGAGCGCGCCCTGTGGCTTGCCAGCAAAACCAGTTCAAACCGATTGGGTACTTTTTCGATGCAATCTTCTACGGTCACACGTGCCATAGTCTGTCTCCACAAATTTCCGGAATTTTTAAATCTGGCCTCTATGTATGCTGCCTCACGGCATTTGGCAAGTACACATGCACCCAAAGTCGTTGATTTTTGCTAATTTTTCGCTAATTCATCCAGCATCTGCGTGACAGTCTTACCCGAAACCGGATGTTGCCACGAAGGATTGAGCTGGCGCACCGGTAACAACACAAAAGAACGATTGTGCAGATCATTATGCGGCAACGTGAGATTGAGACTGTTGTCATCTCCCACCATAACAACATCGTCGTAGGCGATGATATCAAGATCAAGTGTGCGCGGTCCCCATTTTTCCCGGCGTTTGCGCCCGGCGGCAATCTCAATGCCATGCAGCATCACCAGGAGTTCCTCAGGTGCCAGTTTGGTTTTTATTTCAATTGCCCCATTCACAAAACCAGGCTGATCGCTGATGCCATAGGGTTCTGTTTCAATCCAGCGTGAGCGCGCCAGCACCTCTGCCCCGTTGGCGGCAATCTCATCGACGGCGCGGTCAAGAGTTTCAGCCGGACTGCCCCAGGGGCCGGAAATATTACTGCCAAGGGCTATAAGTATCATGCGAAATTCCTGTCAGCCACTGCTGGCAATTAATCCCGGAGGTTGTATAGTAATTTTCAGAACTTAAAATTTTTATTTTTTATCCATCAATTCATTTACAAAAAATCAAATTTTTTTCAATCCCAAGGAATATTTAAATGATAATTTATCCCGACGAGCGCATCGCCTTATTTATAGACGGGGCCAATCTTTATGCCGCCGCGCGCGCACTTGATTTTGATATTGATTACAAAAAACTTTTAACGCATTTCGGCTCTCGGGGCCGTTTAATCCGCACCATGTATTATACCGCCCTGCTCGAAGATCAGGATTATTCCCCCCTGCGCCCGTTGATCGACTGGCTTGATTACAATGGCTATACAATGATCACCAAACCGGCAAAATCCTTCACCGATGCGGCAGGAAACCGCCGCATAAAGGGCAATATGGATATTGAATTAGCCGTTGATGTACTCGAGCTGTCACCGCACCTCGACCACATCATACTGTTTTCAGGCGATGGTGATTTTCGCGCCCTGGTTGAGGCTGTGCAACGCCAGGGCAAGCGCGTTACCGTGGTATCAACAATGAAATCAAAGCCGCCAATGATTGCTGATGAACTCAGACGCCAGGCCGATGTTTTCATCGAACTTAAATCTATCCTGAGCGAGGTTGGCAGGCCGCATAATGAACCTGCCGAACATCCTGTCCCCCCGGTTGATGAGTTGCTTGAATATGGTGATGATGACAGTGTTGACCTGTAAAAAAACCACCAACCCGCCGGCCGATTGTGGCCTGTGTGACCGGCTTAAATCTTACCGGCTTGACATAAAAAAAGACCACCCTGACTGGTTCAATGCACCGGTGCCCTCATTTGGCAACAACAACGCTGAAGTGCTGATTGTCGGCCTCGCACCGGGCATAACCGGTGCCAACCGCACCGGCCGACCCTTCACCGGCGATTACGCGGGCGATTTGCTTTATGCAACCTTGCTGAAATTCGGCCTTGCCACCGGCGCCTATCTCGCGAGGTCTGATGATGGCCTTGAATTACCCGGTGCCATGATTACCAACGCCGTGCGCTGTGTGCCACCGCAAAACAAACCGATTGGCGCAGAAATGACTGCATGCCGCCCTTTCCTGAAGGCAACTATCGAGCAAATGCCAAAGCTGCGGGTGATTTTAGCTCTGGGCCTTATTGCCCACAACAACACGCTCAGTGCACTTGATGCCAAACGCGCACCCCACAAGTTCGCACATAATTCAGCCCATGAAATTGCTGGCAATCTGACGCTGATCGACAGCTATCACTGCTCACGCTACAACACCAATACGCGACGTTTGACCACACAGATGTTTGAAGATGTTTTTGTGTCAATCCGGCAAAAACTGAACCAGCCCTAACCCGGCAAATCCTCGAACAGCTTCGGTGCCATATTTGCAGCAAACTCCTTGAACAGTCGCACCGCACGCGGGATATGCCGGTTGCCTAAATGCACGGCGGACAGATCAACAGTGCGAAAGCGCCATTGCGGCATAACCTCGACAAGGCGGCCTTCGAGAATATGCCAGGGCGAAACAATTGCCGGTAACTCGCCTATTCCACCACCGCAAACCAGCACTTTCACCAGTCCGGCGTAGTCATTCATGGCAAGAGCGGGCTGGAACGAAACCGTTTCCTGTTTTTTGCCGTTTAAAAATGTCCAGTTGTTTTCCTGCACCCACATTGAAAAAGCCAGCAACCGGTGCTGCAAAAGATCAGCGGGTTTCAGGGGTGGCGGATAGTTCGCAAGATAGTCCGGGCTGGCAACAAGTTGATGGCGGTAGCGTAAAATTGTGCGTGCAACAAGCGAAGAATCCTTCAACGGCCCCACCCGGAAAGCGATGTCAACGCCTTCCGCAATATGATCAACATAGCGCTCAGTAACCAGTATTTGCACATTGACGGCTGGATAAGACACCTGAAACGCATTGACCAGCGGTGCCAGCAAACTGTCGGAAATATTTGGCGGTGCTGATAATCGAAGCGTGCCTTTAACCTCTGCCTGTTGATTGGAAACGATACTGTCAACCGCCTCGCTAACCTCGACACAGCGCGTGGCGTGTTCAAGCACATCGCTACCGACCTCCGTCAAACGCAAACTCCTGGTAGAGCGCTCCAGCAGGCGAACGCCAAGCCGGTCTTCCAGATCAGCAACTTTGCGGCTGGCGGTTGAGATTGGCATGTTGAGCCGCCGGGCCGCTTTGGAAAAGCTTTTGGCTTCCACAACTTTAGCAAAGATCACAAGGGCATTCAAATCAGACATATATTATCCCGAAAATGGAAAAGTGTTTTCTATTATTACCAACTATTCCCAAAAATGGAAATTCTATAATCTGCCAGAACGATTGCCGCTGATATAATTCGCCAGGAACAGGAGTGAAAAACAGATGAAACAACCCAAGTCAGGTAGGTGCCGGTATTTTCTTGCAACACTGTCGATGGCGATAGCCGTGACGACCATGGTTGCGCAAACAGCCTCAGCTGCGGTCCAGAGCATAACGGTATTTGAATGCGGACAGGCAACGACCACCGACAAATCCATTTTTTCACCCGGCATTGACGAAGGCGTTGCCTCTGACATCGCGATTAACTGTTATCTCATTCGCCACGATAAAGGCCTGATGATTTGGGACACAGGCCTGGCCGACGGCCTCATCAACAAGCCTGAAGGCATCCCCCTTGCTGGCGGCAAACTGACAATTTTCGTCAAAAAGACACTGGCCTCCCAGATGAAGGAAATGGGCATCAAGGCGGACGAGGTCAAACATATGGCTTTTTCACACATGCACCCGGATATAACCGGCAATTCCAGCATGTTTACTGCAGCCACCTGGTATGTTCAAAAGCCGGAATATGAAGCAGCCTTCAGTAAAGACCCGAAAAAATTCCGCTTTAATCCCAAAACCTACGCTGCATTGAAGAACAACAAGACGGTAATACTGGACGGAAAGCGTGATGTTTTTGGCGATGGTTCGGTAGTCATCATGCCCACCCCGGGACATACGCCCGGCTCCCAGGTGCTTTATGTCGAACTGCCCTCAGGTCCTGTAATTTTAGCCGGCGATCTGTGGGCGTTTGTGAGCACTCGCACCAACAAGGCCATTCCGGCCAACGATTTCGACATCAAGGCCACCCGCAAAAGCAGGGCTGAGGTCGAAGCACTGGCCAAGAAAACCGGAGCAAAAATCTGGGTCATGCACGACCCCGATCAAAACGCCACCCTGCCGCATGCACCGCAATCCATCCGTTAAATTCACAGGAAAAATCTTATGAAAAACATTGTGAAACTATCCCTTGCCGCTGCTGGTTTGGTGGCACTTCTCACCGGAACTGCCGCTGCCGGACAGGATAGCGAACAGGCTAAAATTAAAACCGTTCTGCAAACCTACGAAAGCGCCCTTAATGCCTCGGACACCAACAAGGTAATGAGCATCTATGCCAAAAATAGTGTTTTCATGCCGCAAAACCGGCCCTCACAAGTAGGCGCAAAAGCCATTCGCAATGCTTACACGAGAATATTCAAGGCGATTAACCTCGACATAAAATTTAAACTTGCCGAGATTCAAACCATCGGTCCCGACTGGGCATTTGCCCGATCAAATTCAACCGGAGCGATTACCATTAATGCTACGGGAAAGAAAAAACAGGCCGCCAGTCAGGAGCTTTTTGTTCTGCACAAAAATGCCGATGGCAACTGGAAGATTGCCCGTTACAGTTTCTCCACCACCCTTGCACCACGCAGCTAAGGAAAATTCATGCTCATGGATCAGTTAACAAAATACATCGACGCACCAACCCGCGTCTTGATGGCAATAATCTTCATCATTTCAGGCATTAACAAAATCGGCGCCTTTGAGGCTACCCAGGGGTATATGAACTCCGTCGGCGTGCCCGGCATCCTGCTTGCCCCGACAATTGCGTTTGAAGTGAGTGCCGGAATTCTTCTGGTTATCGGCTTTCGCACGCGCGAGATAGCGCTTCTGCTTGGCGGTTTTTCTTTCATTACCGCCGTTGTTTTTCACATGGACTTTGGTAATCAGTCGCAAATGCTGCACTTTATGAAAAACCTGGCAATGACAGGCGGATTTTTAATGCTGGCAAAGTTTGGTGCACCTGGTTTCAGTCTTGATCAGTGGCTAATACAGCGCAAACAAGCATAGTGTCAGCACCGACTATGAAAGCCGCTGTGATTTATGAAGCGGGCGGGCCTGAAGTTCTCATAAAGGTAAAAGCCTTCGGACTTAATCGCTCGGAGCTTTTTACCCGGCAGGGACATTCGCCAAGGGTAAAATTCCCGAGAATTCTTGGCCTCGAGGCCACCGGCATAGTTGAAGCGGCACCCGGTGGTGAATTTACCAAAGGCGATGTGGTCGCCACTGCCATGGGTGGCATAGGTCGGCAATTTGACGGCAGCAGCCGCCATTGCCAAAAAACATGGCGCAGTGGTAGCGGCAACTACAAGAAACCCGGCGCACGAGAGGCTCCTGCGCAACAATGGCTGCGATCAGGTCTTTAATGATACCGGTGAAATCGCAGCCCAGGTGCGTGAGGTTTTTTACTCTTGATAAAATCGTTGAGGCCCATCGCTGCATGGAGGAAAATACAGCTGGCGGAAAAATCGTCGTGTTGACTAGTTAGAGGGGTGACCCCACAGCCAGGCGATAACCATCTCGGCGTGGGTATCGGGCGGGAAAACCGGATAAAATACGTGTTCGATGGTGCCCGCCTGCACAACCAGCGTCAGGCGCTTGATCAAGGTGAGGCCGTTGACCTCAAAAGTTGGCAGGTCAAACGCCTTTGTCAATTCCAGATTTTTATCACTCAATATCGCAAACGGTAAATGCAGGCGTCCCACCACTTCGCGCTGAAACTGCGTGCTTTGAGTGCTCAGGCCAAACACATCAACCCCCAGCGCTTTTAGTTCATTGTAATGATCACGAAATCCGCACGATTGCGGTGTGCATCCGCGTGCTCCGGGAATAGCTTCCCAGCCTTCATAAAACACCGGTTGATCTGGGCGACCGGTGCGCGGATAAGCGTAGATTATTGTACGCTCTCGTAAGGCTGAAATATTCACCTGTTGAGCGTCGGTGGTGGTCAAAGTGATATCGGGTAATTTGAGCCCAACCAAATGATCGCAAGCCCCGTCATCCACCGGGACAGGCAGATCATCGGGTATTTCAGCCAGATTTTTATCCATTATATCCTCAATGCTTCTCGCGCATAATTCTGGCCTTGTCGAGTTTCCAGGTTCTGTCTTTGTCGGACTGGCGTTTGTCGTGCAGTTTTTTGCCGCGCGCTATCGCCAATTCCACCTTGGCCAGCCCGCGATCATTAAAATACATCGACAGCGGCACAAGGGTCATGCCGTCGCGCTGATTGGCACCGATCAGCTTGGCTATTTCGCGGCCATGCATCAACAGTTTACGCGGCCGCCTGGTTTCATGATTGTTACGGTTTCCCGCTTTATATTCAGATATGTAAGAGCTGAACAACCACAACTCGCCGCCTTTTTCGCCGGCATAGGCATCATTGAGGCTCACCTTGCCTTCGCGCAGGGCCTTGACTTCGGTGCCGACCAGCATGATGCCAGCTTCAAACACATCTTCTATCATGTAATCGTGGCGTGCCTTGCGGTTGGCCACGATTACCTTTTGGCCGGCGGATTTAGCCTTGTGGCCTCTTTTCGTTGCCATGTTACTTCCAGTGCCAGTCCCTAATTCAGCAGACCCGCATGCACCAAAGCTGCCTTAACCTTTGTTTTGGTGCTGTCTACCACTGGAACCAGTGGCAGGCGGGTTTCCTCGCTGCACAGGCCCAGTAACGAAGCTGCATATTTCACCGGGCCCGGACTTGCTTCCACAAATAACGCGTCATGCAAAGGCATAAGCCGGTCCTGCACTTTCAGTGCCGCAGCAAAATCTCCGCTTAAACACGCATCTTGAAACTCCCGGCATAAAGCGGGGGCCACATTGGTCGTTACCGAAATACACCCACTGCCACCATGGGCATTAAACCCCAGAGCAGTTGCATCTTCACCCGACAGCTGAATGAATTCAGCCCCCATGGCGTGGCGCTGCAGGCTCACCCGCGACATATCAGCGGTTGCATCTTTAACGCCGACAACGTTTTTGAGCTTATACAGGCGCGCCATGGTCTCAACCGACATGTCAACGATGCTGCGACCGGGAATATTATAAATGAACAGCGCAATATCGGCACTGTCATGGATGGCTTTGAAATGCTGATAGAGCCCTTCCTGAGTGGGCTTGTTGTAATAAGGCGTTACCACCAGAATTGCGTCCGCTCCGGCTTTGGCCGCATGTCTGGACAGCATGATGGCTTCGGTTGTATTGTTTGAGCCTGCCCCGGCGATAACCGGAACCCGACCGGCAGCCACAGCAATGGTAATATCGACCACCGCCATGTGTTCTTCATGGCTCAATGTTGGCGATTCACCCGTTGTGCCCACCGGCACAAGTGCGTTGGAGCCTTGTTTTATCTGCCAGTCGACAAAAGATTTGAGTGATTTTTCGTCAATACTTCCATTGCTCATGGGCGTAATAAGGGCGGGTATTGATCCTTTAATCCTCTCGATGGTCATCTCTCAAACTCCAAACGTAAACCGAATAATTGATGATTTCTCATGTGCTTTACGAAATCGCAGCTAACCTAGCGCCAAGCCGAAGCTACTGCAACAACGTTTGTCTTAATATTCCATCCCACCGGAGCCAAAACCCTGCAGGGTTCAAACGCTTTTCTTATTGTTTGGGCACGCATTCGTCCCCATTTATCTCAAGATGGACTTTTTGATGACATATTAACTCTTTACTGGCTGGGGTTTGCTAGAAAGATCATATGCTTCGACAAATTTGCTCGTAAGCATTATTTTTTTGCGGAAAGCGGAGGGTTTTCATTTGCGGTCACTTCAGAAATCCTCCCCCCCTCGTATATTGAAAAACCTGTCAGCTGTTATCGCAATTTTGGGCCTGCTGATTGCTGAACCACTCAGCGCCAACATCATTCAAAACAAGATCCCCCTGCCCTCACCGCGACCAATCGATTTCACCGCCAGTATAAAGAGTGGCACTCCTGTCAACATTACCCGACGGCCCGCCATTGTTTTGGCGTCGTCATCCGGGTCTTTGTCGAGCTCGCAACTCAAATTGCTCGACCGCGCCCTGCGCTTTGCTTTCAATGGTCAGTTTACCTCGGCCTTTAAGGAAAGCAAAAACCTGCCGGACCCGGCCGCCCGGATGCTGATTGAGTGGCTCTATGTGATGTCGCCCCGGCTTGAGGCCGGTCCCCGGAGAATCGCGCAATTTATAAAATCCAACCCGGAATGGCCGCGCAAATCGATTATGCGCACCCGGGCAGAACAATCGCTATATAAAACCCGGCCCTCATCTGATGTTGTTTTAAGTTACTTCCGGTCCCGAAAACCATCTTCCGCCGAAGGAAAACTGGCGCTTGCCCGGGCTTACCTGTCCGCTGGAAATAAGTCTAAGGCACGCCGGTGGGTGCGCGATGCGTGGCGCGAAAACAAGATGAACAAAGGCCTGGAAGGTGCCGCTTTCAAGGAATTCCGCAAACTGCTCAGACCTGCAGACCTGGTGGCCCGCGTCCGGTTTTACATCTATGCCCGCAAACCCAAAGCAGCGCGCAGAAACGCTGCCCGTCTGGGCTCGGGCTATGTTAAAATGGTAGCTGCCGCCCAGGCATATCTCAGTAAATCAAAAAAAGCCCGCAAGGCATATTCAGCCGTGCCCGCCAAATTGCGCAATGATCCCGCCCTGCTATATGCCCGGGTACGCGGCCTTCGGTTTATAAATAAAAAAGTTGAAGCCCGACGCCTGATCGCCAAGGCACCAACATCGCGAAGCACTCGCGGAAATCTCAAGAGATGGTGGATAGAACGGCGGCTACTGGCCCGCGAAGCACTCGCCACCGGTGCCAAAAATGATGCCTATAGACTGGTCTCCGAACATGGTATGTCCGCAAACGCTAAATACATCACCGACTATATCGATGCTGAATTCATGTCCGGCTGGATTGCCCTGACACATCTGAATAAATCCAGCGTGGCGCTCATTCATTTTAAGAGGCTGGAAAAGGCGGCGGATGGTCCACGCAGCAGATCATCAGCGGCTTACTGGCTTTCGCGCGCATATAAAATGAGGGGTAATAATGCCTTTACCCGAAAATATCTTGAGCGCTCGGCATCAAGGCCGCGAACCTATTATGGCCAGCTTGCCCTTGATGCGCTGGGGCGCAGCCCGGTACCGATTTCTTTGGCAAGCACTCCACCCACAGCCCTGAGCCGTCTCAAGTCTTATAATTCCGTTCGTGCCCTGATGTATCTGAACAAACTGGGCTTCACCTCCTGGGGCAACAGTTTTTTCAGCCAACTGCCCTATGCCATGAAAAAACCCGGTGATCTAGCGGCACTATCAGCGTTGGCAACAAGCTATAGCCTGCCCCATGTGGCCCTGCGTATCGCCAAACGCTCGAACAGTATCTATGGCTATGATTTCGGCCGCCTGCAGTTTCCTACCAACGTTTTGCCACGTTTAAAGAAAATTGGCAGACCGGTTGAGATGGCCCTGGTTCATGCCATTATCCGCCAGGAAAGTGAATTTAACGGTGCGGCACGCTCTCCAGTTGGTGCCCAGGGCCTCATGCAGATGATGCCCGGCACCGCAAAGATCACCGCGAAAAAACATGGCCAGAGATACAGCCGCAAACGCCTTTATAACCCTTCCTACAATCTCATGTTAGGCACCGCACACATTGGTGATCTCATTTACCGGTTCAGCGGATCATACATTATGCTGATTGCCGCCTATAATGCCGGTGGTGGCCGGGTAAACGAGTGGAACAAGAAGTTTGGTGATCCCAGAACCGGTGCCATTGATCCGATTGACTGGGTGGAAAGCATTCCCTTCAACGAAACCCGAAATTATGTCAAACGCGTTATGGAGAATATGCATGTATACCGCTCCGCTCTCAATGGCAGCAGTAAATTTACCATGACCGCTGATTTGACCCGTTTCGAAACTATCGCCAAAACCCCGGCGCGTTCACGCGGGCGCTCCAGCGGCTGTATTGCTGTTTCAGTTGACAGCACCGACGATGTAATCTGTTGAATTCAGGTTGACCTTATGAACAAGAAAAACCAGCAGGAACTCTCTGCTTTAAATGCAGAAGATAGCTGGAAGGACGTATTTACGACCTCTAAAGATGGTCTAAAACTTTATGCCCGTGACTACGGCGATCGGCTAAGCCCCTTAACACCCGTGGTGTGTTTGCCAGGACTGACACGCAATTCAAAGGATTTTCATGAACTTGCCGTGCACCTGAGCCCGAGGCGCCGGGTGCTGTGCCTGGATTACCGCGGTCGCGGCCGTTCTGATTATGATCGCAACTATGAAAACTACACTCCCTTGATTGAAGCTTCCGACACGCTTGATGTCATGACGGCTGCCGGTATCTCTCATGCAATTTTTGTCGGCACATCGCGCGGCGGAATTCTCGCCATGATCATGGCAGTGTTGCGTCCCACGGCCCTCAAAGGCGTTGTGCTCAATGATATTGGTGCCGAAATCGCCATTGAAGGAATTTTACGCATCGCCGGTTATGTCGGAAATATGCCCGGTCCAAAAAACTGGAACGAAGCTGTGCTCACTTTGAAAAAAATAGCCCTGGCTCACTTTCCAACGCTGCCCGAAGATGAATGGATAACATTTGCCCGCAACACGTTTCGCGATGAAAACGGAAAACCCAAAAGCGATTATGACCAGAATTTACGCCATACGCTGCCAAAAATCATTTCTTCCAGCGATGCCAAAATACCGCCGCTGTGGCCTTATTTTAATGCACTGAAGAATAT
>CAZVAZ010000046.1:0-13415 GCA_964625235.1 uncultured Hyphomicrobiales bacterium | reverse complement strand
ATGATCTCACCGCAAGCCTGATGAGCGGTCCGCAAAAACGTTCCATTAAAGTGGCAGGACACCGCACCAGCACCTCGCTTGAGCCGGATTTCTGGCAGGCTTTGCACGAAATTGCCCAGGCTCAGAATTCTTCCATGGCCGAGTTGATTGCAAATGTTGATGGCACCCGCGGAAAAACCAACCTGTCCAGCGCTTTGCGATGTTATATTCTCAATCATTACAGAGCCACCAAATCATAATCAGTTCACAGGTGCAGGCGCATTTGAACTTGTTGAACTGGCAACTGGTTCCGGCGTATCTCGTTGAGCTTTGGGTTTTTCCAGCCTTTTCCGCTCCAACCGCTGGCGTGCTTCTTCTTCGAGCTTTTCCAGTCGATCAACACTATCCTGCAAAGTTTTTACCACAAGAAACTCGCGCAGTCCCTGAGCGTCAAAATTGCGGTCCGGTGCATTGACCGGCCCGGTATATAATAACAGCAGTGCGGGTGAACCGGGAAAATCTGTAAATGAAAATCGCCATTCATTATCAAGCTTAAAGACGCTGAGATCAATCACCAGTGAAGTTTGTCCGGTGATACTTTCAGATTTAAAACGCAAATCCGAGGTCCCCACCAACCCGTTATCGATGGTAAACGAAGTATCGAGATTGCCATAAGACATTTGACCCTCAACCAGAAGACCGTCGACAAGATTGTTTAGCTCAGCTTCTGTCTCGACGCTGGCCAGCGCTGCGGCAAAAGGAGTGGGATTTATACCCTTGAGGACACCATCCTCGATTTGCAGAACACCCGCCCCCGTCATTGAAGAAAACAGCCCGCGCGCACTCCTGCCCTCAGCCTTCACATTGCCAGAAATATAGGCCTTGCCGCCAATCGCCCAGCGCTTTTCTAGAGGTTTGGCTATCTGTTCAAGCTCACCACCTTCCAGGGAATATTCCGAAGTCAGCTTCAGAGTGCCATTAACGTCATCCAGCGTTGCCTTGAGGCTTAATTCTCCGCCATAAAGTTTCCCCGTCAAACGTTTGAGGTCAAACTTCCCGCGCTGCGAACGAATTTCGGCCTTTACATTTTCTATCACCGTTGTCTCGGTAACAAGTCTGTCCACCAGCAGGTCAATCTTCATATCTGCAACCCGCAATCGACCAAGATCAAAGGGCTGTGCCGACCACACCTGATCGTTGCCCACTTTAGGGGTATCGGGCTTATTACCGCCGCCAAAAACAGCATCAAAAGCCCACGGGAATGACATTTCTCTCGTCTTCACCATAGCTGATATACTGGGTGCGCCACCTCCTAAAACCGCAGTTGCGTCCAGACTGACCGGGATTTCGCCGACATTTCCCCTAAAGCCGGTGAGGACCAGTTCCGAGGTTTTTCCAGCCAGAGACCCCTTAAAAGACAGGGGCAATGTTTCATCGCTGCCGTCGTTTACCGGCACATGCAAAACCGACAGCAGCGATCTTACATCTTCGCTTTTTACCGCCACATCGGCTTCAAGCTGTGGCTGGCCTTCAACTCTTGCCAGCACGCCTGACAGGTTGCCGCTTGCGCCATAAGCCTGCAAGCCAAAATCAACTTCCAGCCGTTTACTGACATCGCCCTTGATGCCCGCACGCAAAATACCGGCCTGCGATGAAGATTTGACATCGCCCGGCTTTATCCACCCCAGTTGAGCCAATAGCCTGGCACCGTCCTGGTTAGTGGCTTGCGCCTCAAAGTCGAGCCTGGATTGGGCAATTTCATTCAATTTTCCCAACAACAACAACCGGCTGGAGATTTCTGTTCCCCCTGCTGTTCCGTTTATCCTGAAAAGATGATGAGGGTGGCCGCCTTCAAATGAAGATTTAAATGAAATGTCCAAGTTCAGAGGCCCAAAACCTCTGGCAACATCACGGGCGTTGTCACCAATTCCCAGCATTTCAAACAGATCAGTCGGATCGGGAGCCGTCAGCGAAGCTTCCAGCACGCCTGAAGGCCTGCCGTTTATATCAGCGATGGTTCCCTTGGTGGTCAGGCTGCTGCCACCAATATCGGCAAAATCAAACTTTTTAATTGTTAATTTTCCTGCATCCAGCCCCACATCAGCAGCAAAGCCACGCACAGCAATACCGCGGGAAATCAGCCTGTCGGCACTAAGGCGGATATTGGCATCAAAACGAACGAACAGGCTGGCAATATCCCTGACAATCTGTGCACCGGGAAAATCACCCCGGGAGGGTCCGGGGTTTAGTTGATCGGGTGGAAAATACCGGTCGAGATCAATTTGATCAATTGAAAGCGCCAGACCAAATGCCGGGCGCTGCCGCAAAGCATAAGAAAGCCCCGCAGAGGCTTTAGTCTCGTCCAGCTTTATATCCATATCCAGAAGGTCAATGGATTTAGGCGTCACTTTCAATTTGCCCTTAGCCGCCAGCCTGCCGCTATATCCACTCACCTTTGATCCCATGAGCGGGTCAAGGGAAGGAACAAGCCACCTGGTGAAGTCTTTGGCATTCAGGGAGTTAAAATCAAAAAACCCGTCAAAACGGGCAGTCTTGGCCCGCGTCAGGAAAAGCCCATTCAAGGTCAGCCGGCTGCGCCCGGGAAGATTGCCCGAAGCCTCCAGAACCTCAACATGATTATCGGCAAATTGCAATTTCAATACTGATTTTTCAATCGCCATCCCGCCGACAATTACAGTATCAAGCCCAAGCAGGATTTTACCGCCAAAGCCGTTGCGATTGAGCCCCGGCAGGGCGTCTGCCATCAGGCTCAAAAACCAGGCAGTTGTGGCCGTCGTCGGAGCAGTGTCAGACTGTTTCACTCTTTGCGGTGGTGTTTTTTTCGCAACCCTCCCGGCAGCGCCCGCAAGCCCCAGCAAATTGTCAAGGTCCAGACGTTTGGAATTAAGTTCAACAATGAATTCCGAACTGTTCTGCCACAATGCCTCGGCGCGGCCTGAAAAACGCGATGAAGTGGCACCCTGACTGATTACCGCCTTGATGTTTTCGAGCTGAATACCGACAAAAGAAGTGGCAATATCGGCTTCGAGTTTGCCAAAAAACCTGTCTTTTGCTGCAGGCGCTATGGTTTTGAAAAATTCAAGTTCGCCAATATCCTGGTTAATGATCAGTTTGCCATCAAAACGCGGCCCCTGATCCGACGTATCAAGAAAACCATCGAAGACAATTTCTTCCTCTTCTTTTTCCGGAACATTAAGGCGCAGGTTTAAACGCCGCACACCTGTCGCATCGTCCCGCCCCGCCCGCAATGAGAATTCCCGTGTCTGGCCAGCCAGAAGCAACTCACCGTTCGCCGCATACGGCCCCACCAGCGCGCGCGCCGAAACCCGGGCATTGATGCCTGAAACATCATAGGCAACCCGGCGTCTGGCATCTCTGAAAAAAATCGAACCACCGGAAATAAGAACATCATCAAGAATAATGTTCTGCAGATCCATCAACTCGCCAAAATTGGTGTCCGTCTTAATCCGCCAGTTGGGAACCCCGCGCAAGGACACATCAAACCGAAAGGTCGGGCGCACAAGTTCCACATCGGTGAACTGAAATTTGCCACGCAACAGTGGCGCCAGAGCCAGCCTGGCTTTAACTTGAGCTATGCTGGCAAGAGCTGCGCTGTCGCGATCATCAGGAGATTTAACCTCGACGCTGCCCAGACTAATGGTGCCAACGGGCAATATCCGAATATCTATGTCGCCGTTAATACTGACCTGACGACCCAGTATTCTTCCCGCCTCATTCTCAATTTCCGCACGGTACGCCGTCCAGTTGATCAAAAGCGGCGCAATAAGAGCGGTGAACAAAATCACCACAACCAATCCACACGCCATGAGGAGCGGATGTTTCAATGCTCAATTTCCATTTCCAAAACCAAAATCTGTCAAAACCTGATTGACTTCGAAGCTTTTCATTTTCCAATCAATCTTTGAAATTGATCCCCTGTGCGCCTTGAGTTTAAGAGTAATTGATTCTCATGCAATGATCCTCAACAAAACAACCTGTTTCACATCGCAACAACTTTGCCCGGGTTAAGAATATTGTCAGGGTCCAGCGCCTTTTTTATGGCGCGCATCACCTCCAGCCCCGTTCCGTGTTCCGCTTCGAGAAATTTCATTTTTCCCATACCCACCCCATGTTCGCCAGTACACGTACCCTCCATGGCAAGGGCGCGCATAACCAGGCGGTTGAGAAGCTCATCCACCCGCACCTTTTCTTCTGGATCCTTTGGATCAATAAGCAATATCAGATGAAAATTCCCATCTCCCACATGGCCGACGATGGGCGCATAGAGGTTATATTTCTCAATATCAGCCCGTGTTTCCTCAACACAATCGGCCAGCCGCGATATCGGCACACAAACGTCTGTCGCCAGCCCTTTGCACCCCGGTCTCATGGCAAGCGTCGCCCAATAGACATCATGACGAGCCTGCCACAATCTGTTGCGGTCTTCGGTTCTGGTGGCCGTATCAAACGGCCCGCCACCAAGTTCTTCGGCAATATCTCCAAACAGCGCCATCTGTTCGGCAACGCCTGCATCAGTGCCATGAAACTCCAGAAACAGGATCGCTGTTTCAGGAAATTCGAAATCTGAATAAGCATTGCAGGCAGCTATCTGCACGTCGTCAAAAAGTTCAATACGCGCCACCGGTATTCCCATCTGGATCGCCATTATCGTTGCATCACAGGCGGCTTTGACATCGGGAAACGGACACACGCCCGCCGAAATCGCTTCCGGTATCCCATGCAACCTCAACGTTACCTCGGTAATTATCCCCAACGTTCCCTCGGAGCCGACAATCAGCCGGGTGAGATCATACCCGGCAGAAGATTTTCTCGCCCGGCGCGCTGTCTTGACGACGCTGCCATCCGCCATCACCACCGTCAAATTGAGAACATTTTCACGCATGGTGCCATAACGAACTGCATTGGTACCGGAAGCACGCGTCGCCGCCATGCCGCCAATGCTTGCGTCCGCCCCGGGGTCAATAGGGAAAAACACGCCCATATCGCGCAAATGCTCATTAAGCTGAATACGGGTAACACCGGCCTCCACCGTACAATCAAGATCCTCGACACTAACGCGGATTATAGAGTTCATCTGGGTAAAATCGAAGGTTATACCGCCATGAATGGCACTTGTGTGCCCTTCCAGCGAGGTGCCCGCACCATAAGGAATTATCGGCACCTTGTGGCGGGCACAAATCCTGACCAGGTCCGAGACTTCTTGCGTCGAATGAACGAAAGCCACGGCATCAGGCGGACTATTGGCAAACCAGGCAACACTTTCGCCGTGATGATCGCGCACCGGGCGCGATGTTGACAATCTGTCACCCAGCAACGCTTCAGCTTCTTCTATTGCCGCATCAACCAATCGGGAATTGGCAAGTGCCGTCTCAACCATGTATCACCTTATCAAAGCTCTATATGTTTCGCTTCGTTCGGGTTATAGCACATTCCTGGATTGGTATAAGTCGATAGCGTCAAATTTTCCGGAGAAATATTCATGTCGCCACAAGCACCCTTCGTCTCCTCGCCCATGACCGTTGCGCCCGAGTGGATTGATTACAATGGCCATATGAATGTGGCTTATTATGTTGTTCTGTTTGACCGTTGTATTGATGAGCTTTTTACCTGTCTTGATGTCGGCCCTGAATACGTCAAACGCGAAAATTCCTCCACCTTCACCATGGAAGGTCACATTACCTATCAGCGCGAATTGCCGGTTGACGCCCCGGTCAAGATGACGCTCCAGATTGTTGATTATGACCAAAAACGCCTTCACCTCTACCTTGAAATGTTTCATGCCCAACAAGGTTTTCTCAGCGCAACCTGGGAACAATTGACACTGCATGTGGATATGAAGGCCAAACGCGCCTCGGTTTTCCCAAACGATGTGCTTGAGAAGATTGAACAGATGTACCAAGCTCATTGCAGTCTGCCGCCCGGCGCTCATATCGGGCGCATTATAGGTATCAGGAAAAAATAGACCCGGGGCCATCCTGCTGACAGTCTCAATTTCCACCGGCCTCATGCAGACGGTTCACGGGAGCAGCTTTTTTCACTGGCAACTGGGCACAAGGGGCCTGTTTTTCAAAGAAGGTCCGCACAAGGAAATCGTCCGAAATCTTCATGTCTCTGATTTTATGGAACCGCTCAAAGCCGGTGAAACCACCCCGCTTCTCAGCGAAGAGGACCAGCGTTTCCTGTTGGCAAAAACCGATACTCTCGAAACAACCCTGCGCGCATTTGATGACAGTGGTTTATCACTCATTCCGGTGGTTGATAAAAAAGACACAAACCGCCCAGTCGGCTGGGCCAGACAACTGGCGGCAACTGATGCCTTCAACAAGGCCCTGATAAAGGCTAATGTAGAAAAACATGGCTGATGGAGGCGGGATTTTGAAACTGAAATTATGGGCTGATGCCGGTATAGTGAGACTGGTTTTGAACATTGCAGGTAACATAATATGAGCGACACCAACCCAATTCTTCGATGGTTTTTTACAATCAGAGATTTTTTCCGGCTTATTAACAATCGGCGTTTGGATGTTCGGTTCAATGTTTTGCCGCAATCGCGTTTGTTTATCGCACTGGTGCTGGCTGCGGTTTTTCTTGTCACGGTTCTGGGTATCTTTGCTGATCCGGTATTTCTACAATGGCTGCAAGCGGGCAATGCCCAAAAGGATGGCTGGTCCGCCTATACTACTGATATCGGCAAATCGAACTGGATGCTGATGTTGAGCGGCGGGGTTTTAGTGGTGATGTCACTGTTTCGCACCAACCGCTTTGATGCGCGAAAACTAATTCGCTGGCATCGTGTTTCTTTGAGTTTCTATTTCTTTTTCACAACCATCGCCTTTAGCGGCCTGTTGGCACTTTTGATGAAAAATGCTATCGGTCGCGCCCGTCCACGCTTTGTTGAAGACATGCAGGTCTGGCAATTATCACCGTTCGGCGATAATTATGAATTCGCCAGCTTCCCATCGGGACACGCAACCACAGCCGGGGCTGCCACCATGGCGCTGGCATTGCTGTTTCCCAGGCTCGCTGTATTTATGGCGCTGGCTGGTATCTGGCTTGCGACAACCCGCGTGGTAATTGGCGTGCATTTTCCAAGTGATGTGGTTGCCGGTGTGTTGTTTGGCGCATCCTTCAGCTGGCTTTATGCCCGCGAGTTCGCACGCCGACGGCTGTTGTTTGAATTTAATGATACCGGCAAGCTCAAATTACGCGGTTAAACTGAAGAGAATTATACACCCATGTCCCTACTCACGGCGATAAAATTTCAGCGTGGCTTTAATATCGACGCCCGGTTGACGCAAATCTGCACCTTGTTGAGCGACAATGGCTTGACCGTGGGCGGTCTTATTCAGGAAAACAGCTGCGGCGATGTCTCCGGTGTGCAACTGGTTGATATAAGATCACAGGAAAAATTTGATATCTGGGAAAACAGAGGTCTCCATGCCAGTGGCTGCCGGTTGGATGAAGCAGGATTACAGGGCTCGGCAAAAGTTATCGAACAGGCAATTTTTGACCGGGTTGATATGCTGATCATTAACCGCTTCGGTCGCGCCGAAAGCGAAGGCAAGGGGTTGCGCGAATATTTTGCTCAAGCCATAGACGCCGGAGTGCCGGTTTTAACCGGCGTGCGCGACACTTATATTGATTCATGGCACCAGTTCCACGGTGGCATGGCCCATGAGTTGATTTCAACCGACACTAAAATGGAAAACTGGATTGCCAGCGTTATTGATCCCATCGCCTGAAATCAAAATTTTCGAACCGTTGCTGCACACGCCATGACCACAGTTGAAGCACACGGTTAAGGGCCTTTATCAAACCTCAGGCACCTGCCGAAACTCCAGAATATCGCCGGGCTGGCAATCAAGAACCTCGCAAATCTTCTCCAGGGTTTCAAACCGCACACCCTTGACTTTACCGGATTTCAGAAGAGAGATATTCTGCTCGGTAATCCCGACTTTTTCTGCCAGTTCACGCGAACGCATCTTGCGTCGCGCCAGCATAACATCCAGATTTACAATTATCGGCATCAGCGACCTCAGATAAATTGGCGATTTTCTTCTGAAATTCGCGCGGCTTCCTGCATAACCCAACCAATGACAATCAGCAATCCACCCATGAGCAAAAGTAGATATATGTCGCCGGAAAGTGAAATTGATAACTGTTTGCTGCCTGCCGGATTATCGAATGTCAATAAAACGCTGCCCATCGAACGAATAAAAACTGACACAAAGACATTGGCAACCATGGCCAGACCGACTTTGCGAATATAATTCGCAGGCTCCGCCGAAAACACTTCGCCGCGGCCATAACACTCAAACAACAACCTGACATTCCACAGGACATAAAGAACAATCGTCAGTGGAATTAAATAGAGCAGAATCAGGCCGGTTTTCTTGGCCAAAGTAACATCCGTTGCAAATGGCAATTCAGGATACGACAGCGCCACCATTGAATTGAACCAGTCAGGCACAACAACGACGCCTAAGCCAAATCCAGCAAACACAATCATTCCCAGGCTTGTCAGGTTTTTCAGCCACCAACTCGTCTTTTTTACACGCGAAAATGCCTCAACCTTCGCCTCGCCATCAAAATTCATTATAACGTTCTTCCTCTTGACTCATTATTTTTTTAATGTAAAACAATAATTTTTTAATGTCAACAAGGAAGCCGTAAATGCGTAATTTCGTCGTCACTTCTATAATGATGATGCTGGTAACAAGTTGTGGCAGCGTTCCTTTAACATCGATGTGGAAGCTGGTAAATCTGGATTTTTTAACCGTTGATCCCGCCCAGATCCGGGTAGCCGTGGTGATGCCCGACACACTTCGGGTACAAGAAGATGGTGCCGTCATTATCACTGGCATCGAAAAATCAAAAAGAGGACCGGCAGTCGAAGAGCGTTTCATTTTACAAAAGTCAATTGAATCATTATCTCCCGGCGTGGCGAATTACCCGGGACTTAACTATGAAGCCTTTAAAATTGCACCGGCAGATGTTCCTCGCCTGCGCGCACTGCAAGATAAAATCAGGCAGTTAAAATCCAAATATCCCAATGATGCTAATGGTTTTCTCTCTGTGTCTGCCGCAGGTTGCAGCATCGCCGCATTGCCTCAAGGTGCTTTGCTGGTGACCACATTGATAAAAACTCGAAATGATCAGGCGTTTTTCATCCTCACCAAAGACGTTGACCTGCGCTCTATTGTCCCCAAAGACAAGCTCGAATTGGAGGTGCCACAGTGTTATGAGAAAATTCCCAGCCCGTAAGTTTCGTTAATTGAGAAGTGCTGTAGAACGCTTCCGGCTTGAGCCAGAGAAATTTGATACCTGGTAGATTTTCCACGGCGGCATGGCGCAAGAGTTGATCGCAACTGACACTAAAATAGAAAACTCAATCTAATACAAAGAGAAATAATTATTTACTCATTTGGTACAATCGTTGAAACCGGTTAAAATTCCGGCACATTTTTCTATATCCTGCCCCAATGCCCGGTCCTGCGTTAACATTGGCACCTGAGCGCGAATTAAATCGTGCAGCTTCCCGGTCTGCACGGCAAACCCCGGACTGTCACGCAGATCCATCGCTTGCGCTGCAACCAGGGCTTCGATGCCAATCAAAAGCCGGAACGGTTGCAGTATCGCGTTAAGGTTGCCTGCGCACACCATGGAAAGTGTTGCCATATCCTCCACCGCCTCACTAACGGGAGGGACGGTGAAATTCATCGGTCGGGCCGCATTGAGGATTTCCGACAACAATGAATTTGCGGTTTTCTGTAAAGGCACCATACCGGCGGAAGCACCACCTGACGGGGAAAGATATTTTGGTAAATCCGACAAGGATGGCGACATCATCTTTTGCACCCGTTGCACCATGGATTGGGCGCAATGAGCAAAAGCCTGAGACAATGCATCAAGGCAGTGGACCATCAGCGGATTATGGAAGTTTGGCGAAGACAGTATTTCAGCGCTCTCATTCAACACCGCCGGACTGTCCGAGACACCATTTAACTCTGCCTCAATAACTGAAATGGCTTCATCCATCGCATATTCCGCCACACCAAACACTGGCGCCACGACGCGAAATGACAACGCATCCTGAATTTTGCGGGCAGGTGTTTGTGACTCATCAAGAACTGTCCGGAACCATTTTTCTGTTTCAGCCTGACCTTTTGCAGGCCGAAGGTTTTGCAATTCAGGCGCAAAAATCGCCCGGTTGCCGGCGTAACCTTCAAAGGACAGGGCGGCGGCAAATTTGGCGGCCGACAAGAGTTGACGCGCTTCATGCACGCCAAGCCCGGCCATCGCCAAACTGACACAGCCGTGATTGATGAGTGCCATGGCATCTTTTGGTGCCAATACAGCGGGCGACAGGTTTTTCTCAGCCAAAGCCTGCGCTGCATCCACAATTTCACCCTCCCGCCAAACCTCACCTCTTCCCAAAAGCGGCAAAGCCATATGGGCATTGAGCACCAAATCACCTGCGCCAATGGAACCATATCGCGGAATTTTCGCAACCAGCCCTGCATTATACAGGGCCACCAGACTATCAAACACGTCAACAGACATACCTGAATACCCTTTTGCCGCACTGACAATACGGGCCAGCATGGCAGCCTTGGATGTCATTACCGGCAAAGCTTCACCCACACCGCAAGCCCGGCCGAGGATGATCTGTTCCTGAAATCCGGAAGCTTCTTCCCGGTTTAATCGATGCCCAAGATTGGCCCCAAGACCGGTATTCAACCCATAAACTGCTGTCTCTCCCTCAACAAAACCGTCAACCGTTTTACGGGCTTTGGCCAGAAGTTGCACAACCTCTGTGGCAACTTCAATGTGTGAAGAACCCGTCACTGTTTCAACAAACTCACACAAGCTCAAGATTGTACCGGGGAAAATTCGCATTAAAAAAACCGCAACCGCTGGTTCAATCCCAGGGCCTTTGCCTTTTTGAGCATCGCATGTCCAAGGGCAATGTCAGATAGCGACAGGCCGCGGTGCCAGAACAAAATGGTTTCATCTTCACTCACCCGGCCAGGTTTTGTTCCCGCAACGATTTGCCCAAGTTCTGCGTGCAGATTTTCCTGTGTCAGCACTCCCTTGTCCACATGTTCGCGCAAGGCCCCGAATTTACCATGGGCCTGCCCCCAATCATCCATCACAATCTTGTCCATGATATCGCACAATGATAATTCCACCGCCGACATTGTGCCATAGGGAATGACCAATGCCCCTTTCTTAATCCAGTCGGTTTTCAACATAGCTGCAGGTTTGGACAACCGCGTTGCCTCCACCACAATATCTGCACCTTCAATGCAAGCCTGCCAGTCCTCAACCACCTTAACTTTTAATCCCAGGTCCAGCTCCAGTTTGGCAGCAAACGCCTCCCGGCTTTCGCGCCGGCGCGAATGAACACGGATTTCGTCAAAATCAAATTGCGCCGCCAGAAGCCGCACATTCCAGTAAGCCGTACCGCGCGCGCCTATGTGCGCCAGGATTTTAGGGTTTTCAGAGGCCAGGTATTTTGCCCCCAGAGCTGTAACAGCTCCGGTGCGCATTTCGGTAATTCCAGTTGCATCAATAATTCCTTTGGGCGCTCCGGTGCGTGGATCAAACAGTGTCAGCAAACCATATTCCGACGGCCTGCCTTGCTTGTAGTTGTCAACAAAATCACCAACCACCTTGGTACCCGCGCTATCGATTTCACCCCCTATCCAACCGCGCAAAACGTTAAAATGCCCCTCGACGCCGGCGCGCGGCTGAATATGCGTACGCGGCTCAATCGAAGTTTCACCACGCCCCTGCATAGTGAGGCTGTGTTCTATTGTTTCGAGTATTTCGGTATCGCTAAAATTAAGCGCCTCGATATCAAACCGATTTAAAAAATCGATATATACGGCAGGTGTCATAATAGTGCTCATTTTTCTGTTATATCTCTGCTGGAATCGGTGGCGACGATTTTGTCAGAAAACAAGATCGTCTCAAACACATCATATTAAATTTGTCCAGTGATTGAATTGCAGGTAAATGAAAGCTTATGAACCTCCCGCAGACCGATTCCAGCTGAAATCAGTATTCCCTTACAGCTGCGACTCAATGCTATAAGAACAGAATTATGCCCATCGACCCGTTTGATCTTGGTTCTGTCGACGAAAGTGATGCCGCCCGGCCCGCCGGTGGCATTGCTGCGCGTGCCATGGCGACTGTCGAAGCACCTTACCTCAAGAAGCTCAATCGTGAACAGCGCCAGGCGGTTGAAAATGTTGATGGCCCCTCGCTGATTTTAGCTGGAGCGGGCACCGGCAAAACCCGGGTTTTAACCACACGGCTGGCGCATATTCTGCACACGCGACGCGCCTGGCCGGGGCAAATCCTTGCGGTGACGTTTACCAACAAAGCCGCGCGCGAAATGAAGGAGCGCATCGGCGCCATCATTGGCGGTGTGGTTGAAGGCATGACCTGGCTCGGCACGTTTCATTCCATTGGTGCCAAAATCCTGCGCCGCGATGCCGAACTTGTTGGCCTCAGGCCCGATTTTGCCATTCTCGACACTGATGACCAGATACGCCTGCTTAAACAGCTTATCAAAGCCGACGGCATTGACGAAAAACGCTGGCCCGCCCGCCAGCTTGCAGGCGAAATTGATGGCTGGAAAAACCGTGGTATTACACCGGACAAGGTAAGTGCCGCTGATGCGCAATCCTATGCCAACGGCAAAGGTGTTGAGATATATGCCGAATATCAGGCGCGGCTGAAAATACTCAATGCCGCTGATTTCGGCGACCTTCTGCTTGAATGCCTGAGTTTATTTCAGGAAAACCCCGATGTTCTGGCGGGTTATCGTGACCGCTTCAAATACATGCTGGTGGATGAATATCAGGACACCAATGTGGCGCAATATCTGTGGCTGCGTCTTCTCGCTGGTAATGCCGGTAACATCGCCTGCGTCGGTGATGATGACCAGTCAATTTACGGATGGCGCGGGGCTGAAGTGGATAATATTCTGCGTTTTGAAAAAGATTTTCCCGGCGCTCTTGTGGTGCGGCTGGAAGAAAACTACCGCTCCACTCCGCATATTCTCAATGCAGCATCAGGCCTGATTGCCCACAATCAGGGCCGTCTGGGTAAAACCCTGCGCACCTCTGAAACCGAGGGTGAAAAAGTTCAGGTCAAATCGGTCTGGGATGGCGAAGAAGAAGCCCGCGGCATTGCTGACGACATTGAAAACCTGCAACGCAACGACCACAAGCTCAATGAAATTGCCATTCTGGTGCGCGTCAGTTCGCTGATGCGTGAATTTGAAGACCGATTTGTTACCCTGGGACTGCCCTATCGCGTCATTGGCGGCCCGCGGTTTTATGAACGCCGCGAAATAAGAGATGGCCTCGCCTACCTCAAAG
>CAZVAZ010000045.1:0-13459 GCA_964625235.1 uncultured Hyphomicrobiales bacterium | reverse complement strand
CCATTGTTTTTGCCGGATTTGGCATATCCTGGACTACCGGGATATTATGGGGAATGGCTGGATTTTTAGCTTTCAGCTTTTTCCCGTCCATCGGTCTGCCGCCGGAAATGCCGGGAATGGTTGCCGCTGACATTGTTGAACGTCAGGTATGGTGGGTGTCAGCCGTCGTTTGCACCCTTATCGGCCTGGGCCTGCTGGCCTTTGGCAAGGGGTCGGCACTCAAGGTATTGGGTGTGGTCATTATTGCCGCCCCCCAGATATTTGGCGCACCACACGTGAACCTGAGCGAGGTGTCATCATCCGTACCAGCCGAGTTGGCCGCACAATATGTAGTGGCAGTCCTGGCAACAACGGCTTTGTTCTGGCTGGTGCTGGGGGCCAGCGTTGGTGGCCTGCTGCACCGTTATGGCAAGCCCGCCTGAAGGCACACATGACAGTTTCAACACAGCTAACGGGTACCACCCTGATTACAGGTGGTGCGCGTTCGGGCAAAAGCGCTTACGCAGAAAAGCTGGTGCTGAACACGCGATTGCATCCCGTCTACATTGCAACCGCGCAAGCCCATGACGATGAAATGCACGTTCGTATTGCCGAACATAAAAATCGCCGCGGCACTGACTGGGCCACGCTGGAAGAGCCCTTGGCTTTGTGCGAGGCATTGAGCAATCAAGCGCGCCCCGCAAATACCGTATTGGTCGATTGCCTGACGCTGTGGTTGTCCAACCTGATGATGGCGGGCAAAGATATTGAAGAAGAAACCGTAAGGCTTACCAATCTCATACCTGAGCTGGCCGGACCGGTCGTGTTTGTCTCCAATGAAGTTGGCATGGGTCTGGTGCCCGAAACTGCGCTTGGTCGCGCGTTCAGAGACCATCAGGGCCAGCTCAATCAACGCGTAGCCCTTGTTGCCGATAGTGTTCAGTTTATTGTTGCTGGATATCCCTTGTTCCTGAAACCCGAGAAATAATCATGACATCACATCCACAAAAAATCCCAACAACCATTATCACCGGGTTTTTAGGTGCCGGAAAAACCACGCTTGTCAGAAACATTCTGGCAACGGCAAAAGGCAAGCGCATTGCCCTCATTATCAATGAGTTTGGTGACCTTGGCATTGACGGTGAGGTGCTCAAGGGCTGCGGTGATGAAACCTGTACAGAGGACGATATTGTCGAACTTGCCAACGGCTGCATCTGCTGCACGGTTGCCGATGATTTTATCCCCACAATTACAAAACTGATGGAGCGTGAAGAACGCCTCGATCACATCGTCATAGAAACCTCAGGTCTCGCCCTGCCTCAGCCCCTGGTGCGTGCTTTCAACTGGCCCGAAATCCGCAATCAGGTGACCGTCGATGGTGTCGTTACCGTGGTTGACAGTGCTGCGGTGGCGGATGGAAAATTTGCCCATGACCATCACGCCGTACAGGCCCAGCGCGAGGCTGATGAGGCGCTTGATCACGACAGTCCGTTGGAGGAACTGTTTGAAGATCAACTCAATTGCGCTGATATGATTGTCCTCAATAAAACCGATCTCCTGTCGGCTGACAGTCTCAAACATATCAATGAGGACATCCGCGCTGCGGTGCGCCCGGCAGTCAGAATTTTGCAGGCACAAAACGGCAGTCTTGGCGCTGATATCCTGTTGGGACTGGGTATTGGTGCGGAAGATGATCTCGACAATCGCAAATCCCACCATGAGCTTGAGGGTCTTGAAGACCACGACCACGACCACGATGATTTTGAGAGCTTTGTGGTAAGTTTAAGTGAAATTGACAATCAGCAGGACCTGTTAAAACGCCTGGATATAACATTGAATGATCACAATATTCTGCGCCTGAAAGGGTTTGTTGCCATCAAGGACAAGCCCATGCGGCTGGTTGTTCAGGCCGTTGGCCCCAGGGTTCAGACTTATTTTGACCGTGAATGGAAAATTGACGAAGCCCGCTCGACCCGACTGGTGGTCATCGGTGAAAAAGGCCTTGATCCCATTGCCATTGAAAGTGCTTTGAAAGGCTGACACTTGCATCTCTTGAACGTTCAGGCGGGTGACATAACCGACGGCTCGGAAGCGGTTGATCTCAATCAGCAGCCCGCCGACGTTGTTGTTCTGTCAGCAGCCGATAGCGAACTTGCCGCCCTGGCCCAGGCCAAAAAGATGCTGGGGCGCAATGTGCCGGAATTGCGTCTGGCCAACCTGATGCAGCTTAGTCATAACATGTCGGTGGATGTCTATATTGAAAAGACATTATCGAAATCAAAACTGGTAATCATCCGCCTGCTGGGTGGTCACAGCTACTGGCCGTATGGACTGGAGCAGATTGCCAGTATTTGTGCTGACAATGATATTCAACTCGCCGTCCTTCCCGGTGATGATCAACCCGACCCCGAGCTTGACCGCTTCTCTAACATTGATGCCGAAAAGCGCCACAATCTGTGGCAGTATCTCGTTCACGGGGGGCCTGCGAATGCCCGGGGTTTTTTAAAATTTACCGAGCATTTGTTGCGCGGCGGCGAGCCTCCGGCACAAGCAGCAATGTTGTTGAAGGCAGGTCTTTACTGGCCTGATACCGCATTGCCAACGATAGAACAGGTTCAGCAAAACTGGCAGGATAATGCCCCAATCGTTGCTCTGACGTTTTATCGCGCTCTTATTCAGGGCGGCAGTCTGGCACCGATTGATGCGCTGATAAAGGCTGTGGAAACACAGGGCCTCAATGCGCTGCCCATTTTCATTTCCAGCCTCAAGGATGAGGTATCCGCTGCCACCATCGCCCATCTGTTTGAAAAATGCCCGCCGGATGTGGTGCTCAACACCACCGGTTTTGCCGTATCCAGGCCCGGAGCCAAATGGCTGTCAACGCCGCTGGATGCGACAGAGGCCCCAGTGCTGCAGGTGGTGCTTTCCGGCAACAATCAGGAACAATGGCAGGCCAGCAAACGCGGGCTGGGCCTGCGTGATCTGGCAATGAACGTGGTCCTGCCCGAACTGGATGGCCGTATTCTGTCGCGCGCCGTTTCCTTCAAATCACAATCAGAGTTCGACGCCCAAACCCAGACCGGCATTGTCACCTATAAAACCCTTGAGGATCGTTGTGAGTTTGTTGCCCGGCTGGCCCAAGGCTGGAGCGCGCTGCGCGCCACCGATGTTAAGGACAAGCGCATCGCAATTGTGCTGGCCAACTATCCCAACCGCGATGGTCGACTGGGCAATGGCGTTGGCCTTGATACACCGGCAGGCGTTATCGAAGTTGTCGGCGCCATGAAGGCTGCCGGTTATTCAATCACCGATTGCCCCAAAAGCGGCGATGAACTGATTGAATATCTCCAGCGCGGCCCCACCAATGCGGCAACGGACGCAAGAGAAATTCGCGAGACACTTTCCATCAAAGCCTATAAGGAATTTTTCTCAGCCCTGCCTGCCGAGGTGCAGCAACAGGTTACGGATAAATGGGGCAGGCCTGAGGATGATCCTTTTATTATTGAAGGTAACCGGTTTGCGCTGGCGATTGCGAAGTTTGGCAATCTGGTCATCGGCATTCAACCGGCACGTGGCTATAATATTGATCCCAAACAGACCTATCATGATCCTGATCTGGTTCCGCCGCATGGCTATTTTGCCTTCTACGCGTGGCTGCGCCAGCACTTCAAGGCGCTGGCAATTATTCACTTCGGCAAGCATGGTAATCTTGAATGGCTGCCGGGCAAGGCTGTCGGCTTGTCGCAATCGTGTTTTCCTGAAGCCACCCTTGGACCAACGCCGCACATCTATCCCTTTATCGTCAATGATCCCGGCGAAGGTACGCAAGCCAAACGGCGTACAAGTGCGGTAATTATTGACCATCTCACCCCACCGATGACCCGCGCCGAAACCTATGGGCCGCTCAAAGACCTCGAAGCTCTGGTGGATGAATATTATGAGGCCGCGTTTTTAGACCCGCGCCGGGTTACCTACCTGCGCAAGGAAATTATTGACCTAACCCGGGCGACCGGACTGGACATCGATTGCGGAATTGACCGGGCAGATGAACAGGATACAGCCCTGCAAAAGCTTGATAATTATCTCTGTGAATTAAAAGAAATGCAAATCAGGGACGGGCTGCACATTTTTGGACTATCACCGCAAGGCAGGCAGCAAACCGACCTGCTGGTGGCATTAACCCGTGTTGCCAGAGGTGTTGGCACAGATGGTGATCAATCCCTGATACGAGCATTGGCCTCCGACTTCGGATTTGAAAATTTTGATCCACTCGATTGCATCCTTGGTTCAACATGGGAGGGATCAAAACCGGAAATTCTCAAATCTCAAGACACTACTTCGCCGTGGCGTACCATTGGCGATACCGTCGAGCGTCTTGAACTGCTGGCTGCAAATCTGGTGGAAGGCGCATCAGACTGCGCCAGCAACTGGCCTCAGACACAAGCAGTACTCGACGAGATTGCAACCCGGATAAAGCCGGACTTGATCGCCAGCGGCCCAAAGGAAATTGCCAGTATCCTGCAAAGCCTCAATGGCCGTTTTATCCACCCCGGCCCCTCAGGTGCGCCCACGCGCGGGCGCGTTGATGTGCTGCCAACGGGTAAAAATTTCTATTCCGTCGACAGCCGTGCCATCCCCACCCGTGCCGCCTGGCATCTGGGAGAAAAGTCTGCTGCCCTGCTGGTCGAGCGCCACCGACAGGACCACGGCGAATGGCCGCGCCACTTCGGCCTGTCGGCCTGGGGCACCTCAAACATGCGCACCGGCGGCGATGATATAGCGCAAGCGCTTGCATTGATTGGAGCAAAACCAAAATGGGATATGGCTTCAGGTCGCGTTACCGGTTTTGAAGTCACCCCTGGTGCCAAAATGGACCGGCCACGTGTTGACGTTACCTTGCGCATTTCAGGTTTTTTCCGCGATGCATTTCCAGCCCAGATAGATTTATTTGATTCAGCCATCCGCGCTATCGGGGCGCTGGATGAAGACGAAAACATTAACCCGATTGCGGCCCGCATGGCCGCTGAGACTGCTGAGCTGGTGGCGGACGGCGTCGATGAAAAAACCGCACGAACGCGAGCGGGCTTTCGTATTTTCGGCTCAAAACCCGGCGCTTATGGTGCGGGTTTGCAAGCGCTTATCGATGAAAAGGGCTGGAATTCAGCCGGTGATCTGGCGAAAGCCTACCTGGTCTGGGGCGGCTATGCCTATGGCTCGGGCGCAGAGGGAAAACCGGAAGCTGAGTTCTTCGCCAAGCGCCTCGCCCGCGTCGATGCCGTCATTCACAATCAGGACAATCGCGAACATGATTTACTTGATTCAGATGATTATTATCAGTTTGAAGGCGGTATGAGTGCAGCTGTTGAACACCTGACAGGGGCAAGGCCGGCGATTTATCACAATGACCATTCAAGGCCCGAGCGCCCGGTCATCCGCGCCTTGGAAGAAGAAATCAGCCGCGTTGTGCGTGCTCGTGTGGTCAATCCCAAATGGATCAACGGCGTGCGTCGCCACGGCTACAAGGGTGCGTTTGAAATTGCCGCCACTGTTGATTACCTCTTTGCCTTTGCCGCCACAACCGGTGCTGTGCGCGATCATCATTTTGATGCGGTCTATGATGCCTTTATTAAGGATGATGATGTGCGCAACTTTATTGAAGACGCCAATCCCCATGCCTTAAAGGACATCGCCAACAAGCTTGTTGAAGCAGTTGAAAGAAACTTGTGGTCACCAAAGTCAAACAGTGCCAAATTTAAACTTGAAGAGGTTCTTGCGCGATGACAAAAAAAGACAAATATGCCCATTTGAGCGAAGAAGAACGCAACCAGCGCCACAATCAAAAAATGGCCAAGAAAAAAGTTGCGCGTGATAAAATTCTGGCGACGAAAACCATCGAAAAAGGCCTTCTCATTGTTCACACCGGCAAGGGCAAGGGCAAATCAACCGCAGCCTTTGGCATGGTGTTTCGCATGCTCGGCCACGGCGAAAAAGTCGCCATAATCCAGTTTGTCAAAGGCAAATGGGAAACCGGCGAGCGCGTCATACTCGATAAGTTTAAAGATCAGGCCCACGTGTTCACCATGGGGCAGGGCTTTACCTGGGAAACGCAAGACCGCCAGCGTGATCTCGAAGCCGCACGTGCTGCCTGGGAAAAGGCCAAGGAGTGCATACAGGATCCGCAATATAAGATGGTGCTGCTGGATGAACTCAATATCGTTCTGCGCTATGATTCATTGCCGCTGGATGAAATCATCGAGACCTTGAGCAACAAGCCCGAAGACACCCACGTCATCATCACCGGCCGCAATGCCAAGGACGAGTTAATCGAAATAGCTGATCTCGTCACCGAAATGACCATGATAAAACACCCGTTCCGCTCTGGCGTTAAGGCGCAATCGGGGATTGAATTTTAAACCTGATCAAGCGTTTGGTGAATTAGTTCCCATCATGACCGAATTGCGGGCATTGGCAATTTCATTCCAGTGGGTAAGATCAGCCTGCATCATGACACCGGAAGGTTGTCTGCAGGATCTGAAATGTCCGAACCTGTCCTCACCGCGCACCAGCGTTGCTGCCATGTTGCCACCCGCCGCCTGGGTCGTTCTTGTTGATATATAACGAATGGCGATACCAATACGTCTGTCGTCAGTGATATTAGGGTTGGAGCCGTGGATCACTCGGCCATGATGCAGTGACATTTGCCCGGCTTTAAGCGCACCGTCAACAGCATCACTTTCATCGACCTCAACCACAATTTCCTGCCCGCGTGATAACAGGTTTTCTTTTTCAAATGTATCGTGATGCTCAAGCTGTGTAGCGTGAGAGCCGGCAACAAACTTCATGCACCCGGCTTTCACTGTCGCCGGCGACAGCGCCACCCACGCGGTTACTTCCTGCTCACCTTCAAGACCCCAATAATGCAAATCCTGATGCCAGGAAACAAAGCTTGAGGTGTTTGCTTCCTTGATGAAAAACGGGGCATCGAGAACCAGCAGGTTCGGTCCGAGAATTTCAGCCACAACATCGGTTATCTCCGGGCGCCGTAAAATTTCATCAACAAAAGGCAACACCAGATTGGGATACCGGCGCAGGCATCGTTTAACCGGATATTCCGGGCTGTCTTCGGCTTCAAGCGCTTCGAGCTGATTGCGATAATCGCGTGCTTCTGCCTCTGACATGATAGTGATTGGAAAAACAAAGCCATCGCGCACGTAATCAGCGACAAGAGCGTTGATGTTTGTAGTCATTGCTTGCCTCCACGATTTTTTTATCGTTATTCTTGACATTCATACATTATCACAAAAATGTCAGAACTGGAAATGAAGTGGCCCCTCAAAGTGAGTATCTCACTACCAAAGAACTGGCCGAATTATTGCGTATCAAAGAGCGCAAGGTCTATGATCTGGCCGCCAGCGGAAAAGTGCCATGTTCTCGCGCCACCGGCAAACTGTTGTTTGCCCGCACGCAGATAAATACCTGGCTGGCGGACAATAGTTCCGGCTTTTCGACAGCGTCTGCCAAACAACGCGCCAACATTTTTTTGGGCAGCCACGACCCGTTACTGGAATGGGCGCTAATGGAATCGCGTTCGGGCCTCGCCAGTTTTTTCGACAGCAGTTTTGACGGGCTTGAGCGCTATCAAAACCATGAAGGCATTGCCACCGGGCTGCACATTTACGATGCTGCTTCTAACCAGTGGAATGTTCCGATCATTGCCGAGCGTTTTTCCCATGAGCCCGCCGTATTGATTGAATGGGCATGGCGCAATCGCGGATTGATTGTGGCTTCCGGTGCGCGCGATGAATTTAAAGACATCACCTCGCTCAGAAACAAACGTTTTGTGCCGCGACAGGCTGAAGCAGGCTCTCAACAGCTGTTCAACCACATGCTGGTGGCAGCCGGTATGACACTGGACCAACTGGAATTAATCCCGGCAGCTCGCGGTGAAGTCTATGCCGCCCAGGCCGTACAGGAAGGCAAGGCTGATGCTGCTTTTGGTCTGGAAGCACTGGCTGGACAATACCAGCTGGATTTTATTCCGCTAACAAAAGAACGCTTTGATTTGCTGGTTGACCGGCGCTTCTGGTTCGAACAACCCATGCAGAACTTATTGTCCTTCTGTGCGCAAAAACCCTTCCGCACCCGGGCATCTGAATTGGGGGGATATAATGTTTCCAATCTGGGGCAAGTGCATTTCAATGGCACATAATTACCCGGCATTGGGCGTGAACAGTTGTTTGCCGTTTAATTTGTAATCACCAATTGCTGCCTGGCCATCGCTGCCAACCAGCCAGTCGATGAACTGCTGGCCCAGTTGTGATTTTACCCGCGGGTGTTTTTTGTCCGACACCAGAATGACGCCATATTGATTGAACAATCTGGAATCACCCTCAACCATGATGCGGTAATTGCCTTTGTTGGCGAATTTTGCCCAGGTGGCCCGGTCACTCATTACATAAGCCCGCATGCCAACGCCAGTATTCAGGGTGGCACCCATGCCCGAGCCCAATTCGCGATACCATTTGCCGCTGTCTTTTTCGGCGTCGATGCGCGCTGCCTGCCACAGGCGCTTTTCTTTTTTGTGGGTACCTGATTCATCACCGCGCGAGGCAAAAATGCTTTTGGCGGCTGCTATTTTCTTTAATGCGGCGACAACATCTTTCAGGCCTGAAATCCCGGCAGGGTCATTTGGCGGGCCAACAATAATAAAATCATTGTACATGACATCATAGCGCCTCACACCCCAGCCTTCGGCAACGAACTTTTCTTCAGTCGGCCTGGCATGGACCAGCAAGACATCGCCGTCACCATTTTTAGCATTTTTAATTGCCTGTCCGGTACCCACCGCTACAACCCGCACTTCTATGCCGGTTTTAGTGGTAAATTTTGGCAGGATATAATCGAACAACCCCGAATTCTGCGTCGAAGTGGTTGATTGAACAAGGATGAATTTTTCCTGCGCCTGTGCCGGGGACGCAAATATTGTCAGGATAAAAATCAAACCCAATAGAGTTCTGCGCACCATCTTTTTTCCTTTTATCATCACACCAGCAGTGCACCACCCAGATAAGCGCGGGCCTCCGGGGTCTTTGGGCTGGCAAAAAAGCCAGCGCCCGAACCCTGCTCGACAATTCTGCCGTGGTGCATGAAAATTATCTCATCCCCAACCCGTTTTGCCTGTCCGAGATCATGCGTAACCAGGATAATTTTCCTGCCCTCGTTTTGGGCAATTTTAATCAAGCGCTCTATTGCCATGGTTGCGCCGGGATCAAGATTTGAGCTGGGTTCATCCAAAATCACAACTTCAGGATCAAGTACCATCGCCTGGGCAATGGCAAGGCGTTGTTGCTCACCGCCGGAAAGGCGTGGCGCGGGCTGATCGGCCTGGGCTTTGAGCCCGGCCAGATCAAGTGCTTTTTCCAGCCGCTCCGGCCGGTCTGAAAAACCGCGCAATGATAATACAAACCGGATGTTTTCCGCCACCGAGCGCCGCATCATCACCGGGCGCTGAAACACCAGCGCCTGACGCTTGCGCAAACCCTCATCATTAATGCGCCCGCCCCACTCAATCTGCCCTGCAGTGGGCTCAAGCAGCCCGTGAAGCAGACGTAATAAAACACTTTTTCCGGCACCATTGGGCCCCAGAATAACCGTTATATCATTGCCGGAAATTGTCAGATCAATATTGTCAATAATCTGTTTTCCGCGCACCGCAAAACATAAGCCTCGGGTTTTCAGCGGCAACAATCCTTCAGACATAGGCCCTCTTTTCACCAACCGCACGTACCACCAGAACACACGCGTTGATACCCATGGCAAGAGACAAAAGCACAAAGCCAAGGGCCAGCGCCAAAGCCAGCTCTCCCTTTGAAGTTTCAAGCGCTATTGCCGTCGTCATCACCCGGGTGACATGGGCTATATTGCCACCGACAATGATTACTGCACCAACTTCTGCAACCGCACGGCCAAACCCGGCCAGGCCCGTGGTCATAAGTCCGTAGCGCGCATCCCACAACAAGGCTGCCGCTGCGGTTTTTGGCGGCACAACCAGCGCCTTGAACTGTTCTTCATATTCGAGAAAAAGTGTGCCAACAACCTGGCATGTCAAGGCGATAATGAGAGGTGTAATCAGTATTGCCTGGGCAATAATCATGGCCGCAGGCGTGTATAAAAGCTGCAAAAACCCCAAAGGCCCGGCATTCGATAACATCATATAGACCAGAAGTCCGACAACAACCGGTGGCAGCCCCATTAAAGTGTTGAACAGCAAAATCAGTGCACCGCGGCCGGGAAAGCGGGCAACTGCCAGCAGGGCACCAAGCGGAAAACCGATGGCACAGGCGATTGCCACCGCACTTAACGTAACCCGTAATGACAGCATCACAATCTCAAGGAGTTCCGGCTCTGCCGAAAAAATAAGATTTGCGGCAATCGCAAATGATGAGCCAAAATCCTGCATAATATCCAATTTACTGTTTGAATTTCAATTATATGCATAAATTACATATCCAATGCAATCGGTATTTGTGCAATGTTGCTTGATCGGTTAAACTTCCACGTCCCTGGATCATTTTTGGTAGAAAATACATGAACATCTCTCCAAAACCCTTTTCTGCGCTCCCGAAAGCATTTTCGCGCAAACCGCGCGGCGGCCTTCTGGTGATCATGCTCCTTGCGCTGGCATTTTTCCTGCCGGTCAATCAAACCTTTGCACAATCCAATCAGGCTGAAATCGAGTTTTGGCAAACCGTCAAAAATTCGCCGGACCCTACAGAATTACAGGCTTACCTTGATATTTATCCGCAGGGAAAATTCGCGCCCCTGGCTCGTATCCGATTAAGAAAACTGACAAACGATACCGGAACTGAACCTGTTGATCAGATACAGAACAGGCCCATAGAGCCGCCCCGGGGAGAATTCATTGAACAGCCCCAACTTATCGAGCCGTCCCGGATAGAACCGATTACACCAGCCCAGGCACCCGTACCTCCGCCGGTTGAAATACCCGTCTTCAGAGCTGAGGATACAAATGTTACCGACGCCATGTGCAGGCAAAGACTCGGACCCCAGGGGGTTGCAGCTTCGGATTTTGGTGGTACTGCTTCCATTTGTCTGTGCCGTCCTCCTTTTGAAATTTCCAGCGACGGCACTTTTTGTGTCCGCGCCGAGGGTACTGTAGTGCCTCCGAGAATTGTTGTTCCGCCACAACCACAAGCCCGTAGACCCGTTGCTAAACCCCGGCCCGCAAAAATCAAACGCAGAAGGCCACCACCCGCCGTTAAAAGAAAGCCGCGTTCAAGAAACTATCAAAAAAGACCCCCAAGAGCACAGGCACGCGCCATCGCCAATAGGTATTGCCGCCAGCGGTACGGCAAAAACCTGCGAAACGTTGTTGTTAAAAAAAGCAAGTTTTATTGCAATTATTCCCTCGATGGCGGCAGCAACATCGCTGTTAAAAGGAAAAAATTCAAGGATATATCGCGATGAGATGCATTCATCCGCAGCAACTGAATTTTGAGCACTGTGATACTTTTTTACATGCCCGCAATTCCAGACCATTGCTGCGGAACAGGCATCTTGCCCTGGCAGTTTACACTTGCAACAACACTGTCTGGCTATTCATCAATGCGCTGTTGATTTTGATAGTGTTATCAGTTTTCAGCGTGGCCCGGGCGCAGGCCCCGGGACAAGCTATCGGTCAGGTGGAAACATTGCGCGGCACTGCAACCACCACCCGGGGCAGCAATAATTTTAACTTGCGCGTGGGCGACCCAATTCATTCAGGTGACAGCGTTCAAACCGGCCAGGCGTCCACTTTGGGGATTACCTTTCTCGATCAAACCGTATTTTCCCTCGCCGCCAACGCAAAAATGATAATCAATGACCTGGTATATAACCCTGAAGGTTCCGGCAACAACATGGCTATCGAACTGGTTCAGGGTACATTTGTGTTCCTCGCCGGCCGGATTGCCACCACCGGGGATATGGTTATTGATACTCCTGTTGCCCAGATCGGCATTCGCGGAACCCTGCCCTGGGTAACTGTGGGCGACACCACATCATTTGCAATTCTGTCCGAACGCAACGGCAATACCGGGGAATATTTCCTGTTGCAGAAAACCACCGGAAATGTCATCGGCACTGTCAATCTGTCAACAGTGGGCACGACCCAAAAACTGGTTATGAATTCTCCAACAGATGTGCCAAGAACCGTCGACAAAACACCGGAAGAACTTGCTGCAGAGCAACGGTTCAGGGATCAGATTTTTGATACCTTGAATGTACGTGATACCCGACTTGGTATTTTGCCCGATCAAGGCAACCAGAACCCGCCACCGGGCGATCAGGGTGGAAATCCACCACCTGGTGACCAGGGTTCAGCACCGGGTTCAGGGCCCTCAAACGCTGCTCTCCTGGATCAGGCCAATACTGTGATTGCCGCCTGTACTCAGGCTCAAACCAAAATTAACCGGGCACTGCAGCACTATTATCAAGGCAACAGCACGCAATCTCAACAACTTCTGCTGGAGGCTCGCGATGACATAAACAGATGGCCTCCGCAAAGTTGCGGCAATCTGCTCCAGCGCGTCGCTGGTGGTCTGCAGACTATTGGCCAGGCACTCGATGATGAGCGCAACGTCCAATCGGCCATCAACAGCTGCAATGAAAATGAGATTAACCGCCTGCGTGGTAAATTTGCCTCCTCGCGCCAAAGCAGCGCCCGGGTTATTCTTGGCCGATTGGATGCCGCTGCCAGACAATGCGCCAACCGGCGCCTGCAAAGAGTGCGGGCGGAAGAAAAATCACGCGCCAACGCCTGGTGCCGGGCAAATAAAGGGCGCGGATCGGTCGCTGGCCGGATCAGGGCCAACGGAACCTTTAGTTGCGTTTTCACACGCAAGGAACGCTCACGGCAGGCCTGGGCTCAGTGTCGCCGGCAATATGGCAGGCGGCTTGTCGATGTAAAAATTTACAATAGCGGCCGGTATCGCTGCATTGTTCCCCAGACCCAGGCCCGACCGGAACCGCAACCACAACAACCGCAACACAATCCAGCCACTTCTGCTGCCGTGATCGGTGGCATTTTCGGTATCATGCAGGGGCTGGGCAACCGCCGCGAGGAACGTGATCCCCTACAATAACACGGGCGAGTTCTCAAACAACATAACCTCTCATCGGGGGCTCTACTGATAAGTATATAAAATTTCAGCTCAGAAAGATCACCACATGGCGTTGAAAATCATCGGGACAGGATTTGGCAGAACCGGCACCAATTCCCTGAAGCTAGCATTGGAGCAACTCGGGTTTGGCCCTTGCCATCACATGTTTGAGGTCCGTGACAACCCAGATCAGCTACCTTTCTGGCAGGCAGCGGCAACAGGAAATCTGCCTGATTGGGATGAGGTATTCGCTGACTACAATTCTTGCGTCGACTGGCCATCAGCCCGTTTCTGGCGCGAAATAACCAGCCACTACCCGC
>CAZVAZ010000044.1:0-13643 GCA_964625235.1 uncultured Hyphomicrobiales bacterium | reverse complement strand
TACCGGAAAGACCGGCAACAATCATATTTACCGTCATGGCCGCAGCAATCACCAGCCCCAAAGTCAGGCTGTCAAACCAGAAATACGCCACCACCCCCATGATGACAGCAAAAATACAGCCGTTTATCAGCCCGACCAGAACCTCACGCGTGATAATTCGCATAGTATTGACGGGCACGAGATCTCGCGTGGCAATTGAACGTACCGCCACCGTCATGGTCTGGGTGCCGGCGTTGCCCCCCATGGAGGCCACAATCGGCATCAGCACCGCCAGCGCCACCAGTTGCTCTATCGTCGCCTCAAACAGGGCGATGACCATGGAGGCAAGGATTGCCGTGGCCAGGTTGACTAAAAGCCAGGTTATGCGGCTGCCAACCGTGCTGAACACACTGTCGGCCAGGGATTCGTCACCCACACCACCGAGGCGATGGATATCCTCGCTGGCTTCTTCGTGTATAACATCAACCACATCATCAATTGTGACAACGCCGACCAGTCGTTTGAATTTATCCGTCACAGCAACCGAAATCAGATTGTAGCGTTCAAAAATATGCGCCACTTCCTCCTGATCCATATCCACAGGCACGGTGATGGGTTCTGCCTGCATGATATCGCGAATGGAAATATCGCGCTGGGTGCGCAAGATGCTATCAAGGCCGATTTTTCCCATCAGGTGATTGGCCGGGTCAACCACGAATATATCCTGAAAACTATCGGGCAAATCTTTTGACTGACGCAGAAAATCAATTGTCTGGCCCACTGACCAAAAACCCGGAACCGAAATAAAATCAACCTGCATCATGCGCCCGGCACTGTCTTCCAGGTAGTCTAGTGAGCGCTCCAGCGTAGCTCTGTCAGCAGCAGGCAGGTGGCCGAGAATGTCTCTTTTTTCGGTCTCATCGAGGTCTTCAAGCAGATAAACCGCATCGTCGGAATCAAGTTCGCGCACGGCTTCGGCGACGACTTCATTTGGCAGAATTTCCAGCACATCATCCCGCACCGTCTCATCAAGCTCAGACAAGGCGCTGTAATTAAGATCCTCACCCAGCATGGCGATAAAATCACGCCGCACGCCCGGTGCCAGAAATTCAATCAAATCAGCAAGGTCGGCTTCGTGCAATTCGGCAATCAGTGCGTCCAGCTGCGCTTTATCTTTCGCCCCGGCAGCCAGGCTTACCGCGTGAATAAATTCAGGCGAAATTGTGCCGTCATCGTCTGCTATGGTGATATCAGGAGTATTGGCGGCCATAAGCACCTGGTCTTTCTAACGGTTCCCGCTTTCAGGTTTATACGTGATTATGGCGAGAAGAAAGGCCTGAATGCGCAAAACCGGGCAAATCAGAACCTTCAGGACTTCTTGAACAAACCCCCAAACCCTGATATCCAGTTTCTAACGAACACAGGGAACAAAAACGATTTTTAGCAAGGCGGTGCCACAGTCTCGCCAGAATTATTCTAAAGAGATACCATCGTCAGTTTAAATTTATTCAATTTTGGTAATTGCCCCGTTGGCGAACACGCAAAACGTCGCCGAAACCGGTGGAACAAGAGACAATAAAAGGAAGATAACTCATGAAATTCACTATAGCCAGCATCAAAATCCTGGCAGCTGCCATTGTCATGACCGGCTTTGCTGCAGCACCTGTCTCAGCCCAGCAGTATGATTTTCTCTCACCACCCAATCCCGACACCAACAGGTTATACCGCGTTAACATTAAAACCGGCGAAATGGGCGCATGCTGGTATGGCCGCGACAAGGGCATTGGTTTTACCGATTGCCGCCCGGTGGGTGAAGGCGCGGGCCCGCAAGCCCCGGGTCGCTACAAATTATTTGCAACAAAATTCGATTCCGAAAAAGGCGTTTTCCGCGTCAACACCCTGACCGGCGCCATGAGCCTGTGCTGGGTAAGACGCGGCAGCCTGGTCTGCACCGCGTTTAATCGGTAAGTTTTGGTAAGCACCTATTCGCGAGATAGTTGAATTTTGGTTTTGCCAGGAAGCGGCGTTACCGCCGCAGGCCTGAGCGCAGCGAATGCCGTGAGGTCGAAAATAGTGCAGGTGAGAAGAGAAGCCTCGAACCAGCAAAGGCCGCAAGCGCGGCCCGGGCTTTCGCCCGCCCCCACGGAGCATTCGGCCCAAAGGGCCGTTAGCGTGAGTGACAAAATGGTGCAGAAGAAAGGAATGATCTAGAACCAGAATCCTGCGACCTGCTTCTCGAAACGTTAGAGGATTGGTCTGAGGTTCTCAAGGGTGAACCTGAAATTACCCACATGCTCGAAACGTTCAGAAACGCTACTCAAGACGCTTCTGAAGACATTGCCTGTCGGCTTGGCAATTCTGTTGGTGAGGTTGTTCGCGAAACTCGGGAGCCTTCACCATGACGGTTGTGGCGAAGGATACAAATCAGCAGGCTTCGGTATCTTTTTTGAAGGCGGCTTTCAAAGCAGTTAAGTCTCCAGTCAAGAAACGTTCGTCACTCTCGCCTGTTACGCTACGACTGACGCCTGAGGAGCGCCAAAAGCTGGAAGAACTGGCAGATGGCATGACGCTCAGCGCCTATATCCGGGCCTGTATCTTTGCCAAAGAGAGCAAACGCCGGAAGCGACGACCCAGGAATGTTGTTGAAGACAAGAAAGCAGTGGCAGAAGCGCTGGCTTTGCTGGGTCAGTCACGCATCGCCAGCAATCTTAATCAACTGGCCTATCATGCTAATATCGGTGTGCTGATTGTTAGTGATGAGGAGAAAGCACAGATTGCCGAGGCAAATGCCCATCTTCTGGCAATCCGCACATTATTGATGCAGGCGCTTGGGAAGGCCTCATGATCCTTGAAGGCAATGAGCGTGGATATGGTGCAGAGCTTGCGCTGCATTTGCTGAACCCAAAGGACAACGATCATGTCACGGTCTATGCAGTTGAGGGTTTTGTGGCCGATGATCTGTTTGGTGCCTTTGCCGAAACTGAGGCCATTTCACAGGCCACCCAATGCAGCAAATATCTGTTCTCGCTGTCTTTGAACCCGCCAGCCGATGCGATTGTTACAGTCGATGCCTTCGAGAAGGCGATTGCAGATATTGAACACAAACTTGGCCTGACCGGACAACCGCGCGCGATTGTGTTTCATGAAAAGAATGGTCGTCGGCACGCCCATTGTGTGTGGTCGCGCATTGATGGGTCACAGATGAAGGCAATCAACCTGCCGCATTACAAACGTAAGCTTGGAGATATCTCGCGCGAGCTTTACCCTGAACATGGTTGGGAAATGCCGGAAGGGTTTCGCGATAAGGCTGACCGTGACCCGCTGAACTTCAGTCGTCAAGAGGCTGGACAGGCCAAACGCTTAAAACATGATCCAAAAGCGCTCAAGGCCATGTTCCAGCGCTGCTGGGAGATTTCGGATTCCCGTGCCGGGTTTGCCTCAGCCTTAAAAGAAGAAGATTTTTTGTTGGCACGCGGGGAACGACGCGGATTTGTTGCTGTTGATGCGACAGGCAAAGTCTGGTCGCTGTCGCGCTGGTGCGGTGTTAAGCCGAAGGAATTGCGGGCAAGGCTCGGCAGTGAAGATGAGTTGCCTTCGATTGAAGAGGTTCTGGTACTTGTCAAAAACTTACCACATTCAAAGCGAGAAGTGCCCGATCCGCGCTTTGAATTCAACCGCTCAGAATTGATTGCAAGGCAACGGGAAGAACGTTCTGCTCTTCTCAAGGCGCAGGAAGGACGCCGGATTGCAGATAACAAGGCACGGCGAGCAAAACTGCCCAAAGGCCTCAAATCAATATTTCTGCGGATTAACGGTGGATATCAAGAACTGCTGCGGGAATGCAAGGCCGGGGTTCAGAAACTCCAGCAGCGCGAACGTGATGAACAACAGCGTCTCATCGACAAACATCTGGTCGAGCGGCGAGTATTGGAGCGAGAGGCAAGACAAACTGACCTCTCTAAAGAATTTAAAACTTCCCTCGGACAAGACCCGCGACAGACACTTGTCCTGCCGCCTGATGATTTATCGCTGACACGCGATCAATTATTGCGGAACCCGGCCTTGATCTTGAGCCACATCTCAAAGACGAAACACAAGTTCGATCGTGTCGATGTGTTGCGCGAACTTGCCAAACGAATTGATGATCCCTTCGCGCTTAAAGATGCGGCAGATAAAGCGCTTAAATCACCTGAACTGGTTCGGCTGGAACAGGAAAAAACTCCAGGTTTCACAACGCGCGATTACAGGAAGTCTGAGGACCAGCTTCGGTGTGCTGTGCAGAATATGGTATCGGCTGGCGGCTATGGCGTTGCCAAGGGACATGTTATGCAAGCCGTGCGATCCCAAAATGCAAGGATGAAACGCGCATTTGGCGGGCGTTTAAGTAACGAGCAATGTGCAGCATTGGATCATGTCCTGAGCGAGCACCAGTTGGCTTGCATTGTCGGCCTTGCCGGAGCCGGTAAAAGCACTTTGCTTGCAACCGCGATGGAGGCCTGGTCTAGCCAGGGCATTACGGTGCATGGTGCCGCCCTTGCGGGCAAGGCCGCCGACGGTCTGGAAAGCGCGTCCGGCATTCAAAGCCGAACGCTTGCATCACTGGAGACAAGCTGGGAAAATGGTTATGAGCCTATCGTCAAAGGTGATATTCTGGTCGTCGATGAGGTCGGGATGATTGGCACGCGGCAACTGGCGCGGATTACGGCAAAAATGCAGATAATCGGTGCCAAGCTGGTTCTAGTGGGCGATCCCGATCAGTTACAACCGATTGAGGCCGGAACGCCTTTCCGTGACGTTGTTAACATGCATAGTTCAGCACAGCTCACGGAAATCCATCGTCAACGCGAAGACTGGCAGAAACAGGCTTCCCGTAATCTGGCTCAAGGCCGAATTACTGATGCTGTGCAGAACTATGCTCAGCGCGGGGCTGTGACCAGAAATAAAACCCGGGATCACGCTATCGAAGCGCTTGTCGAGTCTTATACAATTGATATGGCCGCAAACGGTGCGGACGTGACACGCCTTGCCTTTGCCCATCGCCGCAAAGATGTCCATGCGCTCAATCAGGCAATTCGCGCCGCATTGCGATCTACAGACAAACCGCCGCCAGAAGTTCTTCTTGAAACAGAAACCGGCGCGCGTGCCTTTGCCGTTGGCGAGCGTATTGTCTTTGCGCGCAATGACAAGAATCTGGGTGTGAAAAATGGAATGCTGGGTACGGTGCATAAGATCAGCAATACCGCAATAACCGTCACCCTCGATGGCGACAAACCCCGAACGCTGACATTTAATCCGCACCACTATAAGGCCTTCGATCATGGCTATGCCGTCACCATCCACAAATCGCAAGGGGCGACAGTCGATCAGGCCTATGTGCTGGCTTCACGCTCCATGGACAGGCATCTTGCCTATGTCGCCATGACACGGCATCGCGATGTAATGCGCCTCTATGTTAGCGACGATGATCGGCCCGGATGGATGCATCAACCAAATCAGGACCTCTTCGGACTTGATGCACAGCAACGCTCCGGGCCGTCTTTTGCGTGAGGCAAAATGACCGTGCCCTAAAGGCCCAATTCACTATGTGAGCCAAGCCTTACGAGCTGCAATGTGTCTTTGTCAGGCTTGGCTATAAATCAGCACAAGATCGGGGCGGATGTGGCAGTCCCGATGGTCAGACCAGTTACCGCTCAGCGCATGATCAAAATTGTTGTGTGGCAAGGATTCGTCTTCGAGCAGAAGATCAAGTACGGCTTTCAGCCGTTCATCAAGATCACGGGCATATCGGCCCGATTTCTCGCGCCGGTAGTCTCGTTTGAATTTGCGTGTATATTCAATCTGGCGCATTCAAATCGTCAAACAGGCTTTCGGGCGTATCGGCTTTAACAGTTTCGCCCCGCCGTGCGGCCTCCATCGCTGCGATGGTTTCCTCGTTGGGCACCAGAGGGTCAAAGGGTAAGGCCTTTTCAACGGCAATACGGGTCATCATCATGCGAAACGCATCGGATACGGTAAGACCCATGGCCGCCAGAACAGTTGTTGCGGCTTGCTTTGTCTGTTCATTGATCCGTGCTCGGACAACAGCATTTTCAGGCATTGAATATCTCCTTTCAAGCTTCATTGTAGCCCAAACAGGCACAATAATCAATGTTTTTACGTGTCTCATTGAAAACGGGAACAGTAAAACCGCCCGATGGCAGATACCATCGGGCGGTTTTTTTGTTTCATATTCTGGCTATGCCGCTTTCCGGTAAACTTTCAGCGCCTTACCCAGTTTCACGGCGGCAATGGTACTTTGCCGTTTGGTGTAACCTTTCATCGGGAAACTCATATAACGCGGTTGCCAGTTTTGAACTTTGGCCTTGCGCTCTCCCGAAAGACATTTTTTGATCATCTCTTTTTGAATTTTAGCCGTGGCTGTCAGATTACCATCGGCGGCATTCTTGCCGGCAATCTCCTTGACCATTTCATTGATGGCCTGTTTATCGCGCAAAAGATCGAAAAATGTATCATCCGGTTTCCAGTGATCGGCCATATTGACGGATAGCAGATTACCCAGAATTTCAACCATGGCGTTGCCGCATGGCAGAGTTTCGGCAATGACAAAGCTCAGGACCCGGGTGACGGTTTCGTCATCCAGTTCCAGAAGTTTTGCAAAGATACTTCCAAGATCACGGCTTGCCTTCCAATCGCCCTTTTCAGGAACAATTGAATAGCCTTCATCATCTGCCAGTTCCAAAAGCTGACGGATTTCTCCGCGTTCCTTGGCAAAGATATTCTCCGCTTTATTGCTGGCAAGACTTTGCCTGATTGCATCACTATTGGCCTTTTGCGGATCAGCCTTTGCCTCGAATAAACTTGACCCTGCAATGATCTGCGCCACTGACAGGCGCAAGGCAATGCCCTGATGGTTTAACAGCTCACACCTCACGGCTGCATGGCGGTGCAAGGACAAATAATTCTGCATGGATTGTGTCAGCTCGGGGCGCTCTGTCTTTTCAGGCTGCTCACCAGATTCCACCAGTGCAAGGCGTTTGGCTTCTTTTTCAGGGAGAAGACCTGCATGGATTTTGACCTCACCATTGGCACGAACATGGATATAGACCTTTCCGCCTTTTTCTTTTGAAACCTTTGTATGCTCCCATTGCTGCCAGTTTTGACCAACATCAAGCAAAATGATCTCGCTCCAGCCTTCATCCTCTAAATCGGTTTTGATTTCGGCAATGGCTTTGCTCTGAGCTTCCCAAAACAAGGCCGGATCGGCAAAATAGCTGTCTTCTCCAAAAAGATCAGAGGTAATCACGCCTTTATAGGTTTCCAGATCAAACAGGGCGTTATCTGTCGGGATTTCCTCACCGCCGAATAACCAGCTTTTCAGATTCCATGTTGGTGCATCCCCGTCCTTGAACAGTTTGAACCAAGCCTTTTGCTGTTTGGTTGATGCCATTGTCAAAAGCCTGATGGTGCGCGGTTCAATTTCCTCACGACGATAGGCATTTAAAATGGGGTCATACAAATTGGCGATTGCAAGACGTTGTTTCACCAGTTTTTCAGTAACGCCGAAATGCGCGGCAATGTCCTCTACGCTTTGCCCTGATTTAATCAGAGATAAAAATGCGTGATACTGGTCAATCTCGTCCATCGGAAGGCGGGCGATATTCTCGGCCAAAGAGGCTTCAATGGCCTTTGCATCGTCCCCGTCTTCCATGATTGCGCAGGGGATCGGCTCTATGGTTTGTTCCTTCGCAATTGTGAGACACGCATTAAAACGCCGCTGCCCTGCGATGATTTCGTATCCCTCGCAGTTTTTGCGCACGAGAAGCGGCTGGAACACACCAAGGCTTTTAATGCTTGGCACAAGATCGTCACCGCTTGTATCGCCGTGTTTGCGCACATTGATCGTTGAGATTTTGAGGTCTTCTAATTTGATAAAATCGAGTTTCATTGTACTGTTTCCTTCTTTGGTTGGGTGGTGCGAAATTGCACCCGCGAAAGCCAGCCCTTGACTGGCCTTCTGCGGTTCAATCTTTGGGATTTCGTTTGGTTTTTGTTTTACTGTCGGGCGCAATTGACGGCTTCACGCTGCCACCTCAAACAGATCAATTTGCGCGGGTTTTCGTGCATCTCGTGCTTCCATAAAATCAGCACAGACGATTTCAACGGCGGGTGATGTACCTTTCCATTGATCCCGAAAAAGGCTTGTATCAATACCAGCACCCGCGTCTAGAAAAATGCCTGTTTGCTCATGGAATTTAAGATAAGCCCGGCTTTCGCGGCGGCTGTAAAATGGCACCCCTGATAATTGAAACGGAGCTGACCCTTGGGGCAGAATGAACGCACCAAAATCGGCAATCTCGGACGCAATATCGAGAACGTGATAAGCAAAATCTGCGCCTGAATAGCGTGGGCTGGCGTATCCGTGACGGTTTACTTTTCCGAATGGTGGATTGGCTATAGCATGATCAAAATGACCTAAATCCATATCCAGAATATCAAAGACGTTAGCACATATCCATGTTGCCTCTGGGACGATTTTTTTACCTATTTCAACATAGGTAGGATTAATTTCTACACAGATTAATTCGGTTGGCGCGTCTGCACCCCAAGGAAAGTTTTTTACCCAATAGGCAAGGCTTCCAATACCTGCACATAGATCAATAATGCGCCCTGTTCCTGCATCAATGCGAAAATCTGCGGCAAGATCAAAGGGGGTAAAGAATGCCCCTGATGCTCCCACATCAAAGGACGCTGCGGGATGCCAATTTTTAAGAACGAATTCTTTTTCGTCTTCTGTAAGGATATTTTTTTGTAAGATTTCTTCTGCCTGATTATGAGCTTTACGCTCTGATTTTGTGAGCTTTGCCATTGTGAACATTCCTTGCTTCTTAGGGTTTTGGGCACCGGAGAAAACCTTTTTCTCCTTTCGCGTGAAACCTTGGCAAGCGCCGAGCGTCCCCTCTTTTGCAAAACAAAAAAGCCGCTCCCTTTTGGGGGCGACACTCGGGACGTTCGATCGGGTTCTGGAAATTGAGAAGGGACCGGAATGTTAGCGAGACACGCAATCTTTGATTGCGATGTGGAGGTTATGTTTCGAAGCCCTTCGCCATTTTAAGGTTCTGATATAAGCTGAATTTGGGTTTCCAAGCGCATGGATGCGCGTGAATAAGCAGCGGTTTGTTTCTCTCAACAAACCGCTTCAACAATACCGGCATAGGGATAGTTACCGGAATCGGCCGAGACAACTTGTTTGGCTCGGTGGAGCTTGCCCGAGGAACAAGGCCAGCGGAATATAGCCCGACCGCCTCTATCGGCGGGGTGCCAACATTGAGAAGGTAACATGTCTACAAACGGCTGATTCAGGGCAGCGACCATCAAATAAAAACTGACTTGGGCCGGGTTCATCAAAGCAGCCGTTGAATATCGAACCTATGATTATCGCTCAAATGGCGCATTGAGCCCTTCCACGACATTAGGCGTGGTGCAGCGAATGTCTGCTCCCCTTGGGTTTAACCGGTCTGATATCCCGACAGAATAAATATTTGGTGCAATATGCATTGACTAATAGCTAATTAACGATGTATCAGATATTATGACTGATCGACTTGAACAATCCAAGAGTCTTGCAAGTGATGCGCGGCTGTCCATTCTGGGGTGGTTGGCAGAACCAGATACCCATTTTTTGCATCAGGTAACGGGTAAGCCATCCGAAATCGGGGTTTGTGTAACTCTTCTGGCAGAAAAGCTGGACATGGCGCAGCCGACAGTGAGCCGCCATTTGGAGCTGCTGCGTCGTGCGGGTTTTCTAAACGTCACCAGGATTGGACGTTGGTCCTTTTTCAAACGTGATGAAGTCGCTGTTTCTGAATTCAAGGCGTGGATCAATGAGCATCTTTGAAGAAGCTGACGCAAGCCTTTTGCCCGGATTTGGACGTCAGTTCATAGACGTTGCCGGCAACCAGGTTCTTGCATTGATCGGAGGCGAAGGACCGCCTTTGTTGATGCTGCATGGCGACCCGCAGACTCATCTGTGCTGGCACCATCTGGCTCCAAAGCTGGCGGAGCGATTTACAATTGTGCTGACCGATATTCGGGGTCGTGGGGAAACCCATAAGCCAGCTCATATCGAAGGACAGAACGCCTATACGAAGCGTGAAATGGCGGCTGAGCAGTTAGCAGTCATGCATATACTGGGGCATGAGACCTTCTCGCTTGTCGCCCATGACAGGGGTGCGCGGGTTGCGCGACGGCTGGCCCTGGATCACCCGGAGGCTGTCACGCAGCTAGCCATCATGGATATCATTCCAGCGTTAGATTTTTATGAGAACTTGAACGCGCAGATCGCACAGGCCTATTTCTACTTCTCTTTTCTTACGCAAGATTACCCTATACCGGATCGGTTGATTGCGGGAGACCCCAATGCGTTTCTCCGGCTTATTCTGTTGGGGTTGTCCGATCAGACCGTTCACTATGATGAGTTGGCATTGAAAACATACCTGACTGCCAACACAACGCCGGAAGCTATAACTGCAATGTGTGAATGTTTCCGAGCGGGATACCACATTGACCGATTACATGATGAGGCGGACCGCGCTGTCGGCAAGAAAATCAGTTGCCCAACGCTTGTCATGTGGGGCGAGCGCGGCGTCGTCGGAAAACACTTTGATGTGCAGCGCATCTGGAAAGATTGGTGCGATCAGCCCCATTTTGCACCCATACCAAGCGGGCATTTCATTCCCGAAGAAGCACCAGACGAAGCCCTTGAGGCTTTGAACGCATTCCTCATCGTCCCCAAATAGAGAGGTCTAACATGGCGAAAACTTTCATAACCTGTGCGATTACCGGGGCTGGAGACGGTCACAAGCGAAACCCGCATGTTCCGGTTTCACCCGAAGAGATAGCCGCCTCTGCCCTCGCTGCTGCGAAGGCAGGGGCAGCGATTGTTCACTTGCACGTGCGCAATCCGAAAACCGGCAAAGGTTCGCGTGATGACGATCTCTATGCGCAGGCTGTTGAACAGATCAGAGACCGTAACCGGGATGTTATAATCAATCTGACCGCCGGTATGGGCGGTGACGCGGTTTTTGGGAGCAATGACCCTCTGCCATTGCTGGAGGGATCGGACTTGGTTGGTCCATCTCAGAGGCTTTCGCACGTCGCAAAGCTACGACCCGATATCTGCACACTTGATTGCGGGTCGTACAACGTGGGTGACGGCAACTTGGTGTATATCAGTACGTCTGACTATATCCGCACAGGTGCGGAAGAGATCAGGCAACTCAAGGTCCGACCTGAGCTTGAAGTCTTTGATTTGGGTCACCTGCGGTTTTCTCTCAAGCTCTTGCAGCAGGACGTGTTCGATGCCCCTGCGATGATCCAATTTTGTCTTGGTGTGCCGTATGGCGCACCTGCCGATACCGGTGCCATGAAGGCCATGGTGGATATGGTGCGAGATCACGACGTGATCTGGTCTGCCTTTGGGGTCGGGCGTGATCAATTGCGGATGGTAGCGCAGGCCGTCCTCCTCGGCGGCCACGTCCGTGTTGGTTTGGAGGACAACCTCTATCTCAAGCGCGGTGTTCCGGCTCGAAACGAGCAACTGGTCACGAAGGCAATTGAAATCATCAGCACTCTTGGCGGGGAGGTTATGTCAGCAACGGAAGCACGCGATCTCCTTGGATTGAGTGGTGCTGCATGATACCCCGCCTTATCATAACGGCTGGCGCTAGTGGCATTGGTCTTACCATTGCCCGTCATTTTTCCGCACGGGGCGCATCTGTCGCGATCTGTGATGTCGATGCCGAAGCTGTTGCAGCCGTAGCTGATGAGTTCGCTCTGGCAGATGTTTGTGACGTGACCGATGCAATTGCCATGGGTGATTTCGTGGCAGCCACTGTCGCTGAGCTAGGAGGCATCTCTACCGTCATCGCTAACGCCGGTACGGCTGGTCCGGCCGCCAATCTAGAAGACATTAGCCCTGAGGATTGGACGCAAACCCTCGCGGTGAACCTCACCGGACAATACACGTTGCTGAAGGCAGCTATCCCGCATCTGAAGGCGCAACGCCACGGTGCTGCAATTCTAATGTCCTCTGCCGCTGGCCGCATGGGACTGCCTATGAGAAGCCCATATGCGGCTGCAAAATGGGGTGTCATCGGGCTCAAAGAAACGCTTGCGATGGAGCTGGGACCATATGGCATATCCGTAAATGCAATCCTGCCGGGGTCGGTCACAGGTCCTCGTATGGATGCAGTCCTGTCCGCCAAGGCAAAAGCCCAAGGCATCTCGCTCGAACAGGCCCGTGAGTTCGACGTTCTGAACGCCTCCATGCACAGAATGATCGATCCGCAGGAAATAGCGGAACTGGCGTGGTTTCTCGCGTCGCCAGCCGCCCGCTCAATCTCTGGTCAATCGGTTGGTATCTGCGGCAACTTTGAAACCCTTCGCTAGGAACGATTGCAATGAAGAAAAGACGGAACTTAAAACTCGACCACATAACCGTCGTTGCCCGAACACTTGATGAAGGGGCTGCCCACATCAAACGCATGATCGGCATTGACATCCCCACAGGTGGCGCACACCCGCTTATGGGAACGCATAACCGGCTGTTGTCACTTGGCGAGGACGCCTTTTTGGAGCTAATCGCTATTGATCCAAAAGCGCCTTTCCCGGAACACCCCCGGTGGTTTGACCTTGATCGCTTTCATGCGAAGCCAACTCTTGGAACATGGGTTCTCGGCACGGACGATATAGAAGCTACTTTGGCAGAGGCCCATCCCGAAAGTGGTCTCGCCACTAGGATAACCCGTGGCGAGTTGAATTGGCTCATCTCCATTCCCGAAGATGGCTCTATGCCGATGGATGGCGCATTTCCAACCTTGATCGAATGGCCTGAAGGCGCACATCCGGCAACCCGAATGGTCGACCTAGGGTGTCGTTTGCGCTCACTCACAGTTGAACATCCGGAAGCAGAACAGATCGAAACGCTGATCGGGGATAGGATTGATCAAGCCTCTATCTCAATACGCAATGGCGCAACGAAGAATATATGCGCCGAGATACAAACGCCGGATGGGATCAGGATTTTACCATGACAGTAGGACCAAAGATGCGAACACTTGGCCTAATCTGCGATATGAGCTGGGAATCTACAACTCTTTACGACTCGGGTTTCAACAAGGGTATTGCACATCAGGTGGGAGCCCTCCTGCTGCTTGCAAAATCAACCTTTAGCGAAAGCTGACTTTGGCCGCACTACCAAAAAATGTCACTTTGTCCGCACAACCGCCATTTGGAAGGTATTTTGAACAAAAAATATGAATGGCTGCTTTCGAAAAAGCGGCGTAGCGCGTATATTGGCTGTCGATGATAAGAATGCAGCCTTTGATATTGGACTTTCCTACGCCATCCCATTCAAAGAAATACGTAATCGGCACATCAAGTTGGCGGGCAATCTCATAAAGAGTGGATGCGGCATAAATTGCGCATTCCGGAGTATCCGGCCACCCATTCCGACAACATCCGGCCACCTGTACCGGGGTATCCGGCCACCTGTGACGTGCTGCTTTGAGGCACTTGTTTTTTGTGTCAGTTTACGGGTGTTTCGTCAAGTGTGAGAACACCGGTGCAATAATCCACCACTGAAGTGGCCAGATTGTCTGGTCCAC
>CAZVAZ010000043.1:0-13737 GCA_964625235.1 uncultured Hyphomicrobiales bacterium | reverse complement strand
TCATCAAACAGCATGATTTTCGGGCTCATGCATAATGAGCGCGCAATGGCCACGCGCTGCTGTTGACCGCCGGAAAGCTGTCCGGGATATTTCAGGGCCTGCTCAGGGATACGCACGCGCTCAAGATAGTGCATAGCAACTTCATCGGCTTCTTTTTTGGGCATTTTGCGTACCCAGATCGGCGCCAGTGTGCAGTTTTCCAGGATGCTCAAATGCGGGAACAGATTAAAATGCTGGAACACCATGCCGACTTCACGCCGGATTTCATCAATTTTCTTGAGGTCATTGGTCAATTCAATTTTATCGACAATGATCTTGCCTTTTTGATGCTCTTCAAGGCGATTTATACATCGGATCAACGTTGATTTACCTGATCCCGAAGGGCCGCAAATGACGATACGCTCGCCTTTGTTGACCTTCAGTGAGATGTCTTTGAGAACATGGAAATCACCGTACCACTTGTGCATATCGGTAATTTCAATGGCAACCTCGTCACTGACAACCATCTTAGGCTGGGTTTCCTGAGACTCTGCAGCGCGGGCGGCAGACCCATTAGGTTTTTCAACCGCCTTTTTCTTAGTCGCCGGTTTCTTGGCCGCAGCAGTCTTGGCTGCAGGCTTTTTGCCAGCAGATTTCTTTGCTGTCGATTTTTTAGGAGCAGCTTTTTTGCGTGCTTCAGCCATAAATTTACCTCTATCGCTTGTGGCCACGGTGCAGAAGATTTTCCATGAAAATCGAATACCGCGACATACCAAAACAGAAAACCCAGAATACCGCGCCGGCAAACAGATAGCCGGTATGACTGGTAACAGGAGATGACCAGACAGGGTCGGTGAAAGACGCCTGAACCTGTCCAAGCAGGTCAAACAGGCCCACAATCAAAACCAGGGTGGTGTCTTTAAACAACCCGATGAAGGCATTAACAATACCGGGTATGACCAGCTTGAGAGCCTGGGGCAGAACAATCAGCCCCATCATCTGCCAGAAACTCAATCCCAGCGCCATGGCGCCTTCATACTGTCCTCTGGAAATAGCCTGCAGTCCACCTCTGACAGTTTCAGCCATATAAGCGGCTGAAAACAGGGTCACGCCAATCAGGACTCTGAGCAGCTTGTCGAATTGAACACCTTCAGGCAGGAATAACGGCAACATCACACTGGACATGAACAAGACGGTGATGAGTGGTACACCGCGCCAGAACTCTATGAAAATCACAGAGAACAGCCTGGCCACCGGCATTTCAGATCGACGACCAAGTGCCAGAATAATACCGATAGGAAAGGATGCAACAATACCGGTTATGGCAACAACCAGGGTGACGAGCAATCCTCCCCACAGCGGCGTTTCAACTTCCATCAGGCCCCAGTCAAAACTCAAGGCAAAATATACGACTGCGATAATCGCACCAATTGCAGCCACAACTTTGAGGCCCGAACCGATTTGGATCGATTGTGTTGTTTTGGCCTGAAAGATGACAAACCCGGCACCTAAAACCATAAGAGCAATCAAAAATCCCCAGGCGCCACTGCCGATACCAATATTGCCACCGGTCAGAAGAATTGTTACCAGGAAAGGGTAGGCACCGAACAGGAAAATAGCATTCTCGCGCTTATAGGGCACTGTAGGCATCAACAATGGTATCAGTGAGATCACACCAACAAACATGGCAATATCAACCCGCCATCTTTCCTCCAGCGGATAGCGGCCATAGATGAACTGGGAGAAGTAGGCTTTAACATATGGCCAGCAGGCACCAATCGGCTGGCCATCGGGAACAATACCGCCATCGGTGACATTACGGCAGGCTTTGCCGTTTTCGCCGTTCCAGATCGCATCAAAAATCGAAAATTCCAGAAAGGGTGGAACGGCCACATAGATTATATAAACGCCGAACAGCGTTAAAACCCCGTTGAGCCAACTCGAGAGCAGGTTTTTCAAAACCCAGCCGATGACACCGGATTCCGTTACCGGCGGTGCCATGCTTGGCGACATTTCTTTTCTTACATATCCTTGTGCCATGGTCTAACGCTCCACCAATGCCACTTTGGCATTGTACCAGTTCATGAACATTGATGTCACAATACTGATTGTGAGATATACGCCCATAGTCATCATAATAATTTCAACTGCCTGCCCGGTCTGGTTCAGCACCGTTCCGGCAAAAACCGACACAAGATCGGGATAGGCAATGGCAACAGCCAGAGATGAATTTTTTGTCAAATTCAGATACTGGCTGGTCAGCGGCGGAATAATCACCCGCATGGCCTGGGGAATAATAACCAGACGCAATGTGTGGGAGTTTTTAACCCCCAGGGCACTCGCCGCTTCGGTCTGACCGTACGATACAGCCAAAATACCGGCGCGTACAATTTCGGCTATGAACGAGGCGGTATACAATGACAAAGCGATCAGGAGTGCCAGAAATTCCGGTATGATCTGTAAACCGGTGCCAAGCTGGAAGCCCATACGCAAACGCGAACCTGTTGTCCTGAATTCCGGCTGGGCCCAGTCCAGCGGACTTCCCATAATAAAGTAGGTAACTATCGGCAGGCCGACAATCAGACCCAGCGCAGTCCACGCAACAGGAAATTGCTGCCCGGTTTCAGCCTGACGCTTTTTGGACCACCTGGAGATGGCGAATGTCAACACCAGCCCCAGAATCAAAGCCATGACGACAATGTTGAAGCCATCCTGAGGCAGTGGTTTTGGTGCCCAGATACCGGTCACATTGAGGTGGATGATGTCAAAAAACGAAGCTTTGTCGCGCTTGCCCGGTACCGACCTCAAAACCGCGATATAGAGAAAAAGAATTTGCAGGAGTAAGGGTATGTTACGCAGGGTTTCAACATAGACTGTGGCGATTTTTGCAATCACCCAGTTTTTTGACAACCGCATAATGCCTACGGAAAACCCGATAATCGTGGCGAAAAACACGCCAACACCGGCCACCAGCAGTGTATTCAGCAAGCCAACAAGGAAGACCCTGCCATAGCTGGATTCTTCGGAATACTGGATTAAGGTTTGATTGATGCCAAAACTTGCTGTGGTGCCAAGGAATCCAAAGCCTGAGGCAATTTTTCGCGCTTCCAGATTTCGGAGGGTATTATCAACCAGCGACCAAATGAGATAGCCGATTACTGCTACCAGTATGACTTGAAAAAAGATGCCGCGTGCGTTTGGATCATTCCAGATCGAAACTTTACTGCTGTCTTCAGCTCTACCGCTCATGTCTGATGACACTTAAAGACCCCTCCCATTATACCATGCACTCAACCGTGCAGTCTCTCAATTCTTCCTTGTAAATCGGTAGATTTGAGAGTTTTACAATCAGGCCGCCACCTGTTTTCAAATCAAGCATCCCAAGCCTGATTTCTAACATTCGCTCAACTATCGGAAGCTGAAAGAGTGGCCGACACAATTACAAAAAACCGGGGAGGCTCCATGCGCCAGACATTCTTACGTCTGAAGCACAAAGTCTCCCCTGAATATTCTTTAGCGGATAGGTGGTGCGTACTGAATGCCACCTTTGCTCCACAGAGCATTAACACCGCGGGCAATGCCCAATGGTGTGTCTGGTCCAACATTTCTGTCGAAGCTTTCAGCATAATTACCGACGAGCTTCACAATGTTGTAGGCCCAGTCATTACCAACGCCGAGGTTTTTGCCAAAGTTTCCTTCAACACCGAGAAGACGTTTTTCACCAGGGCTGCCGTCTTTTTTCGCATCGACGTTAGCGGATGTAACGCCCATTTCTTCGGCATTAACCATTGCATAGACAGTCCATTTAACCAGGTTGAACCACTGATCGTCGCCCTGACGAACAACAGGTCCAAGAGGCTCTTTGGAAATGATTTCAGGCAGAACGATATGCTTGGATGCATCTTTCAGCTTCAAACGCTGAGCATACAGACCAGAAGCATCTGTTGTGAACACATCACAACGGCCAGCATCATAGGCCTGGACAACTTCGTCAGCTTTTTCGAATGCAATCACTTCATATTTCATTTTGTTTTCACGGAAATAATCAGCAACGTTCAATTCTGTTGTTGTACCGGTGTTGGTGCAAACAGATGCGCCATTAAGTTCAAGAGCACTCGATATGCCCAGATCTTTACGGACCATGAAGCCCTGACCATCGTAATAGTTTACGCCGGCAAAGTTCAGACCCAGTGCTGTATCGCGTGTTGCGGTCCAGGTGGTGTTACGTGACAGAATGTCAATTTCACCGGATTGCAAAGCTGTGAAGCGTTCTTTGGCTGACAATGGTGTGAACTTGACTTTTTTGTCGTCACCGAAAATGGCGGCGGCAACTGCGCGACATACATCAACATCAAGACCAGACCAGTTGCCTTTGGCATCCGGATTTGAAAATCCTGCCAGACCCTGGCTCACGCCACACTGGACGAACCCTTTCTTTTTCACATCATCTAATGTGCCGGCTGTTGCTGCAGAAGCTGTAAAGCCCATTGCTGCTCCAAGCGCGACAGAAAGAAGTTTATATTTCATCTCAACTCATCCCTGTTTTTTAAATTTTACGTAAATATGAGGATACGACACCTCGTCACAAAAGACACCCTGCTACAATCGATCAACAAGGCTCCCAGCCCCTCAAGTGGATCAATTACACCAGTTGTGTCAATATCACAAACCGTGATGTTCCCTCCATACAAGTTTTGCAACATGTTTCAATAACCTGTTACAGCCCTTATCCAATTCGATTATAGACTTGTGGTCAAGAAGATAAAACGCTATCCAACGGCAAATTCATTTTTGGTTAATGCCAAATGGCCAGTTGCGGCTAAAAAACACCAGAGAAAAACACATGGCAAACGATCGAAACAAAACCGGAAATCCTGAGTTTCCTGCCTCAACAAGATACACGGATCTTGTTAACCTGGGTCGCGCACCACACCAGCATCACGGCTTTATAAATATACCTGTTTATCATGGCTCGACCGTTCTTTTTCCGACCGCCAAAGCGTTTATTGAGTACAAACAGGAATTTACCTATACGCGGGCAGGCACTCCGACATCGCGAAATTTTGAAAAAGCAGTAGCCAAACTCGAAGGCGGGTTTGACACCATTCTTTGTCCTTCGGGTCTCAATGCCATCACCACATCCCTGCTCGCCTTTCTCAAATGCGGTGATCATCTTTTGATGGTGGACAGTGTTTATCAGACCACACGGCGGTTTTGCGAAATGTTCCTGCGCAATCTGGATATCGAAACAACGTATTATGATCCTTTGATTGGTGGTGATATCGAGAGGCTTATAAAACCGAATACCAGGGTAATTTTTACCGAGAGCCCGGGTTCCCAGACCATGGAGATCCAGGACCTGCCGGCAATTGTCAAGGTGGCACACCGACATGAGATAGTCGTGATTACAGACAACACCTGGGCGACGTCTGTTTATTATGATGTTTTAAAACTTGGGGTTGATGTGAGCGTGCAGGCAGTGACCAAGTATATTGGCGGCCATGCTGATTTAATGATGGGCGTAGCCACGGCGGGTTGTGAAAAACATTTCGCCGCACTCAAATCCGCCCATAAACTGCAGGGATTATATGTCGGTGGCGATGATATAAATCTGGCCGCCCGCGGTTTGCGCACCCTCAGATTGAGGCTCGAGCGCCACATGGAAAACGGCATCGCGGTGGCCGAGTGGTTGCAGGCGCGAGCCGAGGTTGAAGAAGTTTACCACCCTGCCCTTGCGCAAAGCCCGGGTCATGATATCTGGAAACGGGATTTTGATGGTGCCGGCAGTCTTTTTTCGGTCCGGCTCAAACCTTGTGATGATGATGCTGTTTTTGCCATGCTGGATCATCTCCAACATTTCGGCATTGGCGAATCGTGGGGTGGATTTGAAAGCCTGGTGCTCCCCTTTAATCCCTCCACTTACCGCACCGTCAGTGTCTGGCCGCATAAAGGTTATTGTCTAAGATTCTTTATCGGCCTGGAAAACCCGGAAGACCTTATTGCTGATCTGGAAACCGGGTTTAAGGTGTTGAATTCGTTTGAGGCCTGAACCTCGTTGCCTCTGTAACACTATTTAAACTTCACACCGGCTTCAAGCTTTTTTCTCCAGATGATCTGGCATTGAAACCTGTCATCGCTACCGGGTAAATGAAGTTCAAAATCAGCGGGCATATCTGTCTGGCTTGCCACAATAATCCGACATCCTGTCTTTGACAGATCGCGAACAGTGCAATCGAGAACGCTTTGACGGTTGTTAAAAATGATTTTGCCGCTCTTCAGCGTCCGCCGCCTTGAATCAGAACGGGCTTCATCATCTTTTTGCGGTATATTCTGTTGTTCCTGCATGGGCTTATACCTAAATCGTTCATTTTTAAAAACTTAACACAGGAACGTTAAATTTAAGCGAACTTTGCAAAAAAACAACGCCCGGCGAGATCAACCACCGGGCGTTGTGCTATCTAAAGGCTGTCAGCCTGTAAACTGTGCGGAATTAACGGCCTGTTCCCCGGCGTACCGCATAGGAGATATTTGACCGGTTAAGGCCAATATCTTCCAGCATGCGATCATCGAGAAGCCGCAATTCGCGCTCTGCCCGGGAAATCGCAATGAACTCTTTCAAAGAGACCAGGGAATTGACAAAAACTCCGGTGAAATCCTGAAAAAAAGTTCCGATGATTGATGTGTTATACTGTGATGCAATAGAGCCCATTTCATGCCCCTTCCTTTGGTTTTGTGTTAGCGAAAACCCTCGTTATGAGGTTTGTTTCTAATTTCTATATGCGCTTAATTGAAAATTTTACCAGTGCCGTTTGAGCATTGCTGAGATGCAAAAAACGCATGGCATTGTTAACGCCAAATCCGCTTGTGCATACGGATTATGGCGTATAGTCTGATGTCGATATTCAACGACCCTGCCCGGGCATTTTTTTCGTTTCCTGTCCTGAAATTCCAGCCCACGGGCTTAAGTGCCAGCGCTTGCGAAATTACGCTTTGTCGCACACGGATTGAAGCATTGTTGAGTTTCCAGGAGTTCGTTTTTTGATTAAAAAAAATAACGCAAAGACGGGAAAAAACGTAACTAAATCTGTTTCGTCATCCGTTTTGTATGGCATTGGTTTTATGTTGCTTTCAGAAGTGTTCTGGGTGGCGATGAATGGCATGATTAAATTTCTGCGCGATGATTTTTCAACTATTCAGCTGTTGTTTTTTCGCAACCTGATACCAATTCCCGCCATGCTGATACTGCTGATTGTGATGGGAAATCTGCCAGCCCTTAAAACAACCAAACCCTTCACGCACCTGTCGGTGGGTTTAATCGGTGCTGCTGGCATGGCGGCACTGATCTATTCATTGAACTTTCTTACCCTGTCGCAAACCGTTTCCGTTACCTATGCCGCCCCCTTGATGATCACGGCACTCAGTGTACCGATGCTCAAGGAAAAAGTCGGGTTGAAACGCTGGGTCGGTGTCCTCGTCGGATTTATAGGCGTGCTGGTGCTGACCAGACCGGATGCCGGGTTTGACCCGATTATTTTGCTTCTTCTGGCGTCAACATTCAGTTTTGCCCTTGTGGTCGTCCTGCGACGGCGATTGTCGATGACAGATGACAGTGCTGTTATCGTGTTCTATTTTTCCCTTATTGTGGTGGCTTGCGCCAGCGTTTTCCTGCCGTGGTATTGGCGCCAACCGACGCCGACCGAATGGATATTGTTGCTGATCATGGGTACATTTGCGCTCGGTGCGCAGTTTTTCATGATGCAGGCCATAAAGCTTGCTCCGGTTTCCGTCATTGCACCGCTTTTATACGTTTCACTGGTTTTTGCCATAGCGGTTGATATTCTGTTTTGGGGAATAGCACCTGACCAGACCACGCTCCTGGGGGCGGGCATCATCATTGCCGCTGGTCTTTACGTCATCTACCGCGAAAGCGGCCTGCGCAAAGGCTCCGGGGATGATGAATAATGAAAAACTGGCGACCCCGGCAGGATTTGAACCTGCGACCTACGGATTAGAAATCCGTTGCTCTATCCAGCTGAGCTACGGGGCCTTGTTGGCTTGGGTAAATTCAAGTGTGGCTGTATCGTGGGCTTAATGTGTCCATTGTCCAATGCGGCCAAATTTGAAGTTATCCGAATATGCTTTGGGTTTGCGTTTGCGTTCTCTGGGTTCGGACACACGATAGGCTATGCCATTATTGTCGGCATAGTCGGTGGCGGCCTGTTTTGTGTCAAATTTCAGCCTGATCTGGGAATTCATATCGCCTGAACTGGTCCAGCCCATCAGCGGATCGATTTCACGGGCAACTTCCGGCTCATATTCCAGCACCCAGCGTTTGGTTTTAGCCGTTCCCGACTGCATAGCGGTTTTTGCCGGTTTGAAAATACGCGCGACCATGGGAAATGCCTCCTTCGAATCTGATTGCAGATTAAGACTATATATCCTCAACCAGATCCCTCAAACCATTTGTTTTCTTCACCTATTAAACAAGGTTCTGGCTTCAGGGCTTTCGAAATCAGAACCTGTAAAATGGTCGGGGCAGCAAGATTCGAACTTGCGACCCCCTGGTCCCAAACCAGGTGCGCTACCAGGCTGCGCCATGCCCCGACTAAAACAGGTTCGACGGCTTAGTTGCATATAGGCCGTTTTTGCGCAACCCTAAAATGTTCAACCAACACAGATCAGCCCGGGAAGTGGGACAAAATGACCAATTGATTGATTTCTTTTAATGGAGATACTATGCCCAATCGATAATCGGACCCGCGATAACAGGAAAAGAGCACCAGAATGAAAATTTTGAAAACAATCAGTCTAACCATTCCAGCCATGGTCATATCCGGCGCCCTGAGCCTGCAGGTATCACTGGCCGACAGCGACCTTCCTGTCATCAACCTGTTTAAATCTGCCACGTGCGGATGTTGTGCAAAATGGGCCGACCGGGCCACCGAGGCAGGCTTCACTGTCAAAATCACCGATACCGATGACATGAGCAGAGTAAAAAAGATGGCATCGGTTCCCGATCGCCTTCAGGCCTGCCATACAGCCTCGGTGGGAGGATACATCGTCGAAGGCCATGTACCGCTTGACGATGTTAAAAAGCTCCTGAAAACCCGGCCAGAAATCAGAGGAATTGCCGTTCCCGGCATGCCTGCTGGATCACCGGGAATGGAATACGGCAACGAACGCCAGGCGTTTAAAGTTGTGACATTCGGCGGCACGGGGCCTGAAACGGTTTTTCAGAATTATCCGGCGCAATAGGCCCGTAAATGAAATCACAACCCGGCGATTGAACGAACGTCACTTTCCTTCAGCGCCGGTTTTCCTGCGCTTTGTGTTCGCAGCTGAGGTATTCCTCCATAAAATTGAGGATTGATGTCTTGCCTGATCCCCACGCTCCATGCAAAAGAACAGCAAAGCCGTCGCCACCCTGTTGCTGGCGCACTTCATTCATCTTCTCAACAATCGTCCTGGCAAAAGGCCGCCGGTTGAGCAGGTCTTCAACGGCTGGGTAATAACGGTAAGCCATGCCCCGACTACGACAGGTTCGACGGCTTGGTTGCATATAGGCCGCTTTGCGCAACCCTAAAATGTCAGCCCCCTCAAATCAGGCCAGCAAATGCGCCAACAGATTTGCATATCCGCGTGCATCATCAATTGCCTTGTGGGTATGACGGCAATGACCCAACCATTTTGGCGGGTAGTTTTCCGGTGTACACTCCCACAGGGGCCATCCCAATTTGCCCGCTGCATAAGACCTGAGGCATAGTCCACCTGCATAAAAAAGCCTGTCACCTATCCATGGTCCTTTTAAAAGCCGGATGTTGGCAAATCGCCGCAGATAGAAATCTATCCACGGCCCATCCATGGCGAGCGGGTGCGCCACAAAAATCGGATCACCGGGCAGGCTTTTGACCCAGCCTGCATAGCGCGCAATCACTTCATCGGCTGGTTGGGGATTATCGGTGGCCGCAGCGTATGCTTCAGATTGGCTTTTGAACCACGCAATTGTCAGCTCATCCGCCGTGGCTCCTTCAAGGGTGCCTAGAACGGCTTGAAAGTCATCAATTTCCTCGCCTTTTTCATTCACTACGACAGATGCAAAAGACAACATGGAGTTTTCACCCGGTGTCGGCCCATCGACTTCAACGTCTGTCACAACATAAACAGGTTCCATGGTTTGGCTCCCCAATTCGTGCTTTGAGTTTATGGTAGTGATATCTCACCGCGAGAAATGTGTAAAAGTGTCTCCGCAACGAAAGTCCGTTCGCATTGCGCAGAGCGTGCAGCGAGAGTTTCAACCGTGTCGTCCGCCTCAACTTGTATTTTGCACTGAGAAATAATTTTCCCTGTGTCATATTCACCATCCACCAGATGAATCGTAACACCGATTACTACCTCTCCAGAGGCAAGTACTGCTTCGTGAACCTTATTTCCAAACATACCCTTGCCACCAAAATCTGGTAAAAGAGACGGGTGCGTGTTGAGAATACGATTCGGGAATGCGGCAAGTGTTTTTGGTCCCAGTTTTCTGAGGTACCCAGCGAGAAAAATGATATCCACTTTATTTTCCAATAAAGCGTCGCGTATATCAACGTCAAGCTCCTCTGGATTTTTACATGTGCTACCACTCAAATGAAAAAATGGTATTGTATGTTTTCGCGCGCGTTCAAGCGCTCCAGCATCTCGGTTGTTGCTGATAACCACCGCAACTTGCAGGGCATCAGGGAACGTCTTCCCGATATCGATTAACGCTTGAATGGTTGTTCCATGATGAGACGCCAGCACGCCAACCCTCATTGCGTGATCCCCTCTTTATCCTTGGTACCCACCGATACAAATCAACCACGGCAACACTACTATAGTGGTGGCGATTTACAATAACGTTGGTTATTCGGCGAGAATAAATGTTACTTTTAATACAACGCGGTATTCTGTGATCTTGCCGTTTTCTACTTCAACGCTTTGGTCTTTGACCCAGGCGCCTTGGACGTTTTTTAGCGTCTTGGAGGCGCGTTTGACGCCGTTGTTGACGGCGTCTTCAAAGCTTTTTGAAGACGATGAGATGATTTCGGTTACGCGTGCCACTGACATTTTTGCAGCTCCTTTTTAGTTGGGGTTTGAGTGGTAGGCTTTATTCAGCGAACATCTGGTGTTTTACTTTGTCGCCGGGTTTGAGGCCTATTCTGTCGGCGGTGCCAGCGATGACTTCTAAAACCCCCTTCACCGGCTGGCCTGAGGGGATGATGGTTTCCGAGAATGGCACGGTGTTTTTGGCTATTCTGGCGACGGTGCCGTCTTTAGTGATGAAAATCATGTCGAGCGTCAGGATGGTGTTTTTCATCCACATGAACATTTCGCGCTCAACGCCGTTGTCGAACAACATGCCGCGGTCGGCATCCATCAAAGGACGCTGCATCAGGCCCTGGGATTTATGCTGTGGTGTATCAGCAATCTCCGCTTCGAATGAATATTCGCCGGTTGCCGTTGTGATCACCACGGTTTCCACGCGCATTTTGGCGGCAGCATATGCTGTTGAGGTCATCGGTGCGACGCTGAAGGCTATCAGCACAATCAAAAAAGTCATTAAACGCGGCATTACGGTGTTCCTGTTGTGATGGGGTGGACACATGGATCGAGATTTAAATAGGCGCAAAATGTGTCGGATTGGTGATGCCGAATGTGGACGCTTTAATGCGGTCCTTGCGGACTTGTCTCAAGGTTGAGCTTGAGTTCGGCTGCCATCAGGCCTTTGGGTCCATTGCCATAGCGCACGTACAGCTCCTGGTCCGGCCGCAACTCGGTGATGCCGTATTTGCGCATGGTTTCCATATGCACAAAAATATCCGGGCCGGTGGCACCTTCAGCAACAAAGCCATAGCCGCGCACCCGGTTGAACCATTTGACGGTGACTTTGACGAAGTCGCTTTCAGCCACCACGGCCACATGGGTGCGCGCTGGTGGCTTTTGTGCCGGCTGGATTGCGGTTGAATTATCCAGAGAAAGGATTTTCAGCGCCTGCCAGCCTTTGGGGCGTTCAACCGCCTCGCAGACAACGCGCGCGCCTTCAAGGATGGTGTCAAATCCATCTTTCTGCAAACAGCTTGAATGAATGAGAATGTCGGGCAGATCATCGTCGGGAATGAGGAACCCATACCCTTTGGCTGCGTCAAACCACTTGATGGCGCCTGCAACCTGCACGACCTCAAGGGCTGCCTCTTCGCCCGTCTCAATTATGTGTTCAACTCTAGGCAATACCAATTGGCCCCTCTTACCGCCTCGACAGAATCACTTTGCCAATAAGTGAAATTGTGAAACATTGAAGGGAGGTTTGTACAGCGTTAACTATAAATTAAGGGAAGTTTTTCTGCTCTGCGGCAACGGAAATGTACATTGTCCACAGGCTGTGATTTTCAGTTGTATTTTTAATTATGGTTATCTGTTCTTTTTCAATTTGTTATATTCTTTTTTTAATTTGATAGCTAAGCAGTTGGCTGGAAGGTGCGGTTATTAGAGCACATTTGTCAAACTGCTCCTTAATTCAATTTCCCCGGCCCCGGCTCCATCAGCGGTGACATGACATCGCCAATGTCAAAGTGTGCTATCAGGTCGGCAAGCGGATCCAGCTCGGTTTCCTCCTGATTTATGATAATCAGTTTTGCACCGTTGCGCTTGGCGATTACGGGAAAACCGGCGGCGGGATACACCACCAAAGATGAGCCCAGCACGATAAACAGGTCGCAGGCCAAAGAGGCTGCTTCTGCATCGCGCATCTTTTGCTCCGGCATCGACTGGCCAAAGGAGATGGTGGCGGATTTTACGATGCCACCGCAATGCGTGCAGTCAGGCGGGGTTCCGCTGGCTTTGAAAACCTCTCCTATCCACTGTATTTCATGGCGCGCATCACATGTGAGACAGGTGGCATAGGTGCCATTGCCGTGCAACTCGATAATCTGACTGGCGTTGATGCCGGACGCCTGATGAAGGTTATCGATATTCTGAGTGATGACGTGGGTTGCCCGGCCAATCTCAATCAGATGGGCAACGGCCTTGTGGCCCCGGGTGGGTCTGGCTGCGAGGAATCTGTCTTCAAGGGCAAACTTGCGCCGCCAGGCTTCTATTCTGGCATCTTCTGAGGCGACAAAATCGCGGAAATCTATTGGCATGTTATTTTTCCACAGACCGGTGGGACTGCGAAAATCGGGAATACCGCTTTCCGTGCTGATGCCTGCGCCGGTGAAAAACACACATTGCCTTGAGGCCTCAATCGTTTCCGCGATTTTTGCGGCAATGTTTTTCACCGTCATCTAAATGCATCTCCCTAATATCTGGTGCCGTTGTCCGGTTTAAACTATCATAGCGATAACCACTGATAATGAAACAACGGAACCCGACAGATGAAATACCTCCATACGATGGTCCGAGTCGCCGACCTTGATGTTTCCCTTGATTTTTACTGTAACAAACTCGGCCTGGTGGAAACCCGGCGCAAGGAAATTGAAGCCGGGCGTTTTACCCTGATTTTTCTGGCCCCTCCCGGCGACGGAATTGGCTCGGAAGTTGAACTCACTTACAATTGGGACGCGGAAGAATATGGCGAGGGCCGCAATTTTGGCCATCTGGCCTATGAGGTCGAAAATATTTATGACCTGTGTCAGAGTCTTATGGACAAGGGTGTCACCATCAACCGGCCACCGCGCGACGGGCGCATGGCGTTTGTACGCTCGCCCGATGGCATCTCGATTGAATTATTGCAAGTTGGTG
>CAZVAZ010000042.1:0-14359 GCA_964625235.1 uncultured Hyphomicrobiales bacterium | reverse complement strand
CGCCATTGACTAGTATCGGGTACAGGGATTTTGCCCATCCATCAAGTAATTTATCAAAAACCGCATCACCGAAATGTTTCGAAATTCATAAAAAATGATACAAAATGCCGGTTTTTCGCCTAAAACGAACCAAACGATGCTGTTGACTAAAAGAAATTAAGTCACCAATCTGGTTTTACTGCGGTTAACATCAGCAGGTGAATTTTCTTCTTGTTTTAGCGAATAAAAAAGCTCTCCCCACGGCTTGTGATCCGCTGGAAAAGCTTTTTATTACTAAAATCTTCTGCAACCAGGCTATTTTGAACTTTTCAGCAATGCATCGCGAATTTCTTCCAGCAGGACTTCGTTGCGCGGCGGTGCTTTTGGAGCCTCAGGCGCTTTTTCTTCTTCGCGTTTGGCAGTGTTCATGGCTTTTATCAGCATGAAAATGGCAAATGCCACAATCAGGAAAGATATGACTGAATTCATGAATATGCCGACATTCATTGTGACTGAGCCGGCGGCCTTGGCGGCTTCCAGAGTAGGTAGAACATCGCCTTTCAGGGTCAGGAAGATATTGGAAAAATCAACCCCGCCCATTAGTATACCGATAGGCGGCATGATAATGTCGCTCACCAACGATTTGATAATCGTACCAAATGCACCGCCAATAACGATGCCGATGGCCATGTCCATAACATTGCCGCGCATTGCAAATTCTTTGAACTCTTTAAGCATAATATCCCCTTTTGTGTAGCAATTCCATCATCAGTAACAATCAAGCCGGGATTCGCAAGTAACTGTCCATTTCGTCCACATAGTAGACAAATGTGCTGAGGTGTGATGAGCTAAAACCTAAATTATCCGGCGATAGAAAGACGTATACTCAGCCTGGATATCTGGGAAGAAACCATGCTTCAGGGTTGGACAGTTATCGCCGTTGCCGTGGCGTATATCGGTTTATTGTTCGCGGTTGCGAGCTACGGTGACAAGCTGGCACTCAAGCGCCCGGCGGGACACGGGCGCCCGATAATCTATGCTCTGACCCTTGGAGTTTATTGCACGTCGTGGACATTTTTCGGCAGTGTCGGACTGGCGGCCAAGACCGGGTATGATTTCCTGCCGATTTACCTCGGTCCGATTCTGACCCTGAGCCTGGGCTGGCCCATTCTGCGCCGCATTGTGCGCCTGAGTAAAGAGCAGAACATTACCTCCATTGCCGATTTTATTGCCGCCAGGTACGGCAAAAATCAGGCCCTTGCCGCCATTGTCGCCGTCATCGCGGTTTTGGGAACGGTTCCCTATATTTCATTGCAATTGAAGGCTGTTTCCGCCTCCGTAACAACCCTGTTTGGCGATGCCCAGGGTAATCTTGGAGCGATTTCAAGTATTCCCCTGTTTGGCGATATTGCTTTTATTACTGCCGTTGGCATGGCGATTTTTGCCATCCTGTTTGGCACCCGCCACATTGATGCCACCGAACATCAGGAAGGCCTGATGCTGGCCATCGCTCTCGAATCAATCGTCAAGCTTTTCGCCTTCATTTTCGTCGGCATGTTCATCACTTATTCTATGTTCGACGGTGTTGGTGATCTCGTGGCCCAGGTTCAAAACAGCCCCGAAATTGCCGATATTTTCAACCAGGGATTTGTCAGCTCAAAATGGACGGTAATGACGCTGTTGTCCATCGTCGCCATAATTTTACTGCCGCGGCAGTTTCATGTGGCCGTAGTTGAGTGTGACAATGAAAATGACACCAAAAAAGCCGCCTGGCTGTTTCCGATTTATCTCATTGCCATCAATTTGTTTGTAGTCCCGATTGCCGCTGCCGGGCTGTTGTCATTTCCTTCCGGCAGCGTTGATGCCGATATGTTTGTGGTCGCCCTGCCGTTGCTGGCGGGCCAGGATGCGGTTTCGATGATTGCTTTTATCGGCGGGCTTTCAGCTGCAACCGCCATGGTCATTATCGCCACCGTAGCCTTGAGCATTATGGTCTGTAACGACCTTGTCATGCCCATTGTTTTACGTGGTAAACCCTTAGGGATTGTCCTGCGTCAGGATATGGGTGGTCTGCTGTTGAACATTCGCCGCACGGCGATTTTCTTCATCATTTTACTGTCATACCTGTATTATCAGGTGATTGGCTCAACTTTTGCGCTGGCCTCCATCGGCCTGTTGTCCTTTGCCGCCATAGCGCAGTTTGCTCCGGCATTTTTTGGCGGTCTGGTGTGGCGCCGGGCAACCGCACGCGGCGCCATTGCCGGCATCATGACCGGCTTTGGTGTGTGGGCCTATACGCTGCTGTTGCCGTCGTTTATAAATTCAGGCTGGTTTTCCGCCGAAATTCTGGCCGCCGGCCCCTTTGGGATTGAACTGCTTCGGCCCCAGCAACTGTTCAATATTCAAGCTCTGCTGGGCCCGGACCTTGACCCGCTCACCCACGGTGTTTTGTGGAGCCTGGTGTTGAATTTTGTCGCTTACGTAGGCTTTTCACTTTCCCGAAAACCGCTGCCGATTGAGCGTCTGCAGGCAAATATTTTTGTCAATGCCGATATGCCCACAGGTGCACCGGGGTTCAGATTATGGCGCACAGCCATAACGGTTCACGACCTTAAGGAAACCGTGGCGCGATACCTCGGCGAGCAGCGAACCGAGCGTTCCTTCAAGGAGTTTGCCGCGAAACATAATATTGAATTCACGCCCACGGTTGAAGCCGATATTCGCGTATTGCGGTTTGCCGAATATCTGTTGGCGAGTGCCGTGGGCGCACCATCGTCACGCCTTATTCTGGCACTGTTGATAGAGCGCAACAGTCTCGATACCAGCGGTGCCATGAAACTGCTTGATGATGCATCAGCTGCAATCCAGTACAATCGCGACCTGCTGCAATCAGCCATTGACCATGTGGGCCAGGGCATCTCTGTGTTTGACAAGGACTTGCGCCTGATTTGCTGGAACCGTCAGTTTCGCGACCTGCTCAACCTGCCTCAGGACATCGGCCGCGTTGGCGTGCCGTTGCAGGAAATTATTCGCTATAATGCCGAAAACGGCGACCTTGGTGCCGGTGATGTTGAAGATCTCGTGGCTGACCGTATCCAGAGATATGTGGTCACCATGGAAACCTTTCAGGAACATGTCATCACCAGTGGAACCGTAGTCGAGGTGCGCACCAACGCCATGCCGGACGGTGGCCTGGTGATGACCTATGGAGACATTACCGAGCGCGTTGAAGCCGCCGAAGCCCTGAAGCGGGCCAATGAAACCCTGGAGCGGCGGGTTAAAGAGCGCACAAGAGAACTGACCAGTCTCAATGTCGATTTGGCCAAGGCCAAGGGCGATGCCGAACAGGCCAATATCGGCAAAACCAGATTTCTTGCCGCCGCCAGCCACGATATTTTGCAACCACTCAATGCCGCACGCCTTTATACGACCAGCCTGAGTGAACGCGAAATGGCAGGGCTGGAAGGCCAGCTTACCCGCAATATCGATGCATCGCTTGAGGCTGTTGAAGAAATTCTCAGTGATTTGCTCGACATTTCCCGTCTTGATGCCGGCGCCTTAAAACCTGAAAGAACCACCTTTAGAATAGATGAACTGCTCAGCGCTCTTGAAGTTGAATTCTCACCTCTGGCCGACGAAAGAGGTATTGAACTCAAGTTTATTTCCTGCTCGCTTGCCGTGCGCACCGATCGTCGTCTGGTTCGCCGGGTTTTGCAGAATTTTATCTCAAACGCCATCAAGTACACCCCGCATGGCAAAGCGCTGGTGGGGTGCCGGCGGCGCGGAACAATGGTTGAAATAGGTGTTTATGATACCGGTCTTGGAATTCCAAAAGATAAGCAGACATTGATATTTGGTGAATTTCAGCGCCTTGACAATGCCGCAGGCTTTACCCCGGGAATTGGACTGGGCCTGTCTATAGTTGAGCGTATTGTTGAAATGCTGGACCATCGCATTTTACTGAATTCCACGCTTGGCAAAGGGTCGGTATTTTCAATTCTGCTACCCCTGGCAGCCTTCGTTCCCGCAGCCAAGCGCCAGACCGCCGATCTGCGCACTAAAACCACAGATTTTGGAGGTCTCACCGTACTTTGTATTGATAATGAGCAATCAATTCTCGACGGTATGGAAACCCTCCTCACCGGGTGGGGGTGCAGCGTTCTGTCGGGCAGGAACATTGAAGATGCAACAGCGGAAATACGAAAAGCCGGTCGCGCACCCGACATTCTGCTTGCCGATTACCATCTCACCAACGCCAATGGCATTGACCTTATTCAACAATTGCGCGCCGCCCTTGACCACGAGCTGCCCGCCATCCTGGTAACTGCAGACAGATCACAGGCACGCCGCGATGAAGCGCGCATGGAAGGTGTGGCAATCCTCAATAAACCGGTAAAACCTGCAGCCTTGCGCGCCCTGATAGCGCAATCCCGAGTGCACAAGCTGGCCGCGGAATAAGTGGTTGGGTGAGGGTAGCTCTTTTTAGTAGCGTTCAAGCGCCACTGGGGCTGCACTCGCCTTGCTCGTTAGTCGTTCGCTACGCTCCTCCGGTGCCACAACGACAGATTTTTTGTGTGTAATCCGGAGACCACCAGAGTTATTGCGGATCGTTTTGGCATTGCAGTGTCTTCTGTGGTCAAGTGGCATCAACGCTATCGAGCGACCGGCAGTGTTGCGCCCGATAAGATGGGCGGGTATCGTAAGATTATTCTTGAACCTCATCGCGATTTCATCATCGATGAGATCAATCGCACGCCTCATCTGACAGTGCGTGGCTTGAGGGATATTCTTGCCGAACGGGGCATTGCTGTATCGCGTCACGCGGTATGGACTTTTCTGCACCGGGAAGGGTTGAGCTTCAAAAAAACACTGTTCGGCCTTGAACAAGGGCGCGCCGGTGTGGCCCGCAAACGGCGGCGCTGGAAGTCATTCATGGGGCAACTTGATCCTCGCCGCCTGGTGTTTATCGACGAGACCTGGATCAAAACCAATATGGCCCCCCTTCGAGGGTGGGGCAGAAAAGGCAAACGCCTGCGCGGTTTTGCGCCTCATGGCCACTGGAACACCATGACATTTATTGCAGCCCTTCGATGTGATGGCCTGACAGCACCGTGTGTTTTCGACGGTCCGATCAACGGGCTATCATTTCGTGCCTATGTTGATCAGTTTCTCATTCCAACGCTCAAACCGGGCGACATCGTGATTATGGATAATCTGGGCTCCCACAAATCAAAAATGGTGCGTGATGCGATCAAAGCGGCAGGAGCACGTTTGTGGTTCCTGCCACCATATTCTCCCAATCTTAACCCGGTCGAACAGACCTTCGCCAAAGTCAAACACTGGATGCGAATGGCCCAGAGGCGAACAATCGATGAGGCGTGGAGACAGGTCGGCCAAATCGTTGGCGCAATAACACCAAAAGAATGCGCAAACTATCTCCAAAACTCAGGATATGCTTCCGTGAAAAAATGACAGACCCTAGGACCCGCAGGTTGCACGCCGCTTGAGCGCCTCTAAAACCTGCGCCGCTAAAATGCTTCCCTATACCTTAAAATGCTTGGACAGTTTTAGTCCCTGGGCCTGGTAGTTTGAGCCTATGTTCTGGCCGTAGATTACATCTGGTATTTCTGTCAGGCGTTCGTAAATCAGGCGGCCGATAACCTGGCCGTCGTCGAGCACGAAGGGGACGTCATGGCTGCGCACCTCGAGTACCGCGCGGCTGCCGGTGCCTCCTGCTTCAGAGTGGCCGAAGCCGGGGTCAAAAAACCCGGCATAATGCACTCTGAATTCACCCACATGCGGGTTTATCGGCACCATTTCAGCGGCGTGGCTGGGCGGCACGTGGACGGCTTCTTTGGACACCAGAATATAGAACTGGTCAGGGTCTAAAATAAGACTGCTGTCGCCGCGATTGATAATCGGTTCCCAGAAATCATCAATTTCATAGACACCGATCCGGCTCAGATCTATCAGGCCGGAATGGCGCTTGGCGCGGTAGCCAATCAGGCTGCCCTTGCCGGATCCTTCCAGATCCACACTCAGGGCGATGCCGTTGTCAATGTCCACATTACCGGAAAAAACCAGAGTGTTTTCTTCATGCAGCGCGCGCATTTCCTCGTCACTGTGCTGGCAATTGCCACTGCGAAAACGTATCTGGCTCAAGGTTGAGCCTTCGCGCACCAGTATGGAGAACGTCTTGGGGCTTATCTCCGCATATAATGGTCCTTCGTAGCCTGCAATTACCGTGTCAAACGATTGGCCGTAATCGGTAATGACGCGGGTAAATACGTCGAGCCTGCCGGTGGAACTTTTTGGATTGGCGGCGGCAGAAACGCTGCGTGGAAGTTTGAGGTTCTCGATCAGGGGCACGATATAAACACAGCCGGTTTCGAGTACCGCACCATCGCTTAAGTCTATTTCATGCAGGCACAGGGCTTTGAGCTTGTCTTCCACCGTGCAGTTTGGTCCGGGCAAAAAGCTGGCGCGTACGCGAAAGGCGACCCGACCAAGGCGTAAATCCAGACTTGCCGGCTGAATTTGGCCATCGCTAAAGGGCTGATATGCGCCAATTCCACCGTTTTTTATCAGAAATTCGATACCATGGGCAGGTAATATGCCATCGCCGAGGTTCGATTGAGAAACAGTTGTCATTAAGGATCAGAACTCATAAACAGTTTTTCCGCTAGATATGGTCTTTATCTGATTGTAAGCTTGCCGCCAACCTTTGGATCAAAGACAGTGGAAAACCCATTATAATGTCGCTTTACAATTGCACCACGCGGTTGATCAAAATTACAGCAGAGCCGGTTTTCCTCGATGAGGAATCGCAGCCCGAAGACGATTATTATGTCTGGGCCTATACAATTGTTATTGAAAACACCGGCAAGGAAGTGGTGCAGCTGTTGAACCGTCATTGGATGATTACCGATGCCCATGGCCGGGTTCATGAAGTGCGCGGGCCCGGTGTGGTGGGTGAGCAACCAATTCTTCAGCCCGGGGAGAGTTTTGAATATACCAGTGGCACCCCTTTATCCACGACAACCGGCATCATGGTCGGCTCTTATGAGATGACAACTAATTCAGGCGAAAAATTTGATGTGGACGTTCCTCCCTTTTCTCTTGATTGCCCCTATGCCATCCACAATGTGCATTGAGCACAATTTTACTCTTTGTATAAGCGTGTCATTTATCCGATAACCGGTATCCACTTATCGGTGACACGCTCTAAAAGGTAGTTTAAAAAATTGCTCGACCTCAGGCCCATATTGCTGGTGATTGGCATTTTGCTTACAACACTTGGCGTTGCCATGCTGGTGCCGGCGATTGTCGATCTACACCTGGAACATCCCGAGTGGATTGTCTTTGCCGCGTCATCAGGCCTGACGCTGTTTGTCGGCATAACCCTGACCATGATCACCTGGGGCAGAACCAGCAACCTCAACGTCAAACAGGCCTTTGTTTTAACCACCTTTTCGTGGGTGGCACTGGCCGCATTTGCTGCCATTCCGCTGGCCTGGAGCGAGTTAAACCTCAGTTACACCGATGCGTTTTTTGAAGCCATGTCAGGATTGACAACCACAGGCGCTACCATCATCACCAATCTGGATACGGCACCACCGGGCATATTGCTGTGGCGGGCCCTGCTGCAATGGCTTGGCGGCATTGGTATTATTGTGATGGCGGTGGCGGTTTTGCCGATGCTGCAAATTGGCGGCATGCAGCTGTTTAGAATGGAATCCTCAGACACATCGGAAAAAATTCTGCCGCGCGCAACCCAGATTGCCGGTTCCATCACCCTGTTGTATCTAGCCATATCCGCAGCCAACACGCTGGCTTACATGATGGCCGGAATGGGGCTTTTTGATGCGGTCGCCCATGCCATGACGACTATCGCCACGGGAGGGTTTTCGACCTACAATGCCTCAATCGGCCAATTTAATTCAGCCGCTGTCGACAGTGTTTCAATATTGTTCATGATCATCGGCAGCCTGCCTTTCGTGCTTTATCTGCACGCCTTGCGTGGTAATGCCGAGCCATTGTGGAAAGATTCACAAGTGCGCTGGTTTTTCAGTCTGATAATTATTTTTGTGGCGATTGCCACCTTGTACCAGATTGTTGTCAACGCAAACACCGGCACGCGCGCCTTTCAACTGGCAGCATTTAATGTGGTATCAGTTATGACCGGAACGGGTTATACCACCGCTGATTATGGCCTCTGGGGGCCCTTTGCCGTGGTGTTTTTCTTTTGCCTCATGTTTATCGGCGGCTGTGCCGGATCAACCTCCTGCGGGCTTAAAATATTCCGCATTCAGGTCATCTTTGAAAATGTCAAAGTGCACATAAATCGCATCATTTATCCCAACGGCGTTTTTGTCGCGCGTTTCAATGACAGAGCCCTGCCGGACCATGTTTCAGCCTCGGTTTTGAGTTTTCTGTATTTGTTTTTCCTGTGCTTTGGCCTTTTATCCATCGCCCTGAGCTTTACCGGTCTGGACATTTTGACGTCAGTTTCAGCCGCCGCCAGCGCCATGGCCAATGTGGGTCCGGGCTTAGGCAAGATGGTGGGGCCAACGGGTACTTTTGAACAGGTGTCCGACATTGCCAAGTGGCTGTTGAGCTTTGGTATGTTGTTAGGCCGGCTGGAATTGTTCACCGTGCTGGTGATGCTGACACCGGCGTTCTGGCGCTCGTGACAGATCCAACAACCGGGAAAGGCTGACGCATCTTTCATGGACGCCCAACGGGGTTCGTTGTAAACATTGATTGAGTGCTCACGATCTCTTCTTACGGCAGCCCTTCTTAACGAGGTATGAACCGCCCCGAGTTTACCGGAGGCTGTTTAGTTTGTTTGTGCGACCAATTCTAACTGGTTTATTTGTGCAGAGAAAATCGTCCTCTGCTTCATTTGGTGGAATATTTCCGATTGGTTCCAGCAGGCGTCGATTATTGAACCAGTCCACCTATTTGAGCGTCGCCAGTTCAACGTCATCAATCCTGCCATGAACTTTTGCGGTGAATGACTTCGGCCTTGTAAAGCCTGTTGATTGTTTCAGCCAATGCGTTGTCACAAGAGTCACCAACGCGCTGGCGCTGGCCAACAGATGGTTCAATGCCGACCTCGGCCAGCCATTCAGTGTAGCGGATTGAGACATATTGAACACCTCGATCGCTATGGTGAACCAGGCCATTGGTTTGAACGGGCCTGTGGTCGTAAAGAGCTTGCTCCAAACCGTTCAGCTTTACTGCCAACTGGCTTGAAAGCTCTCTGGCTTCGTGTCACGGGGAAATACCGTGCCATTAAAAAACAGAATGAAAATGAAGCCAAGCGATGCAAATTACGGGATCAGACAGAACAGCAATTCTGATAGACCTGCAACTGCGTGAACGCAGGCAATTGCAGCATGAAATTCGTCTTATTACGCCATCAGCATGGAATTCAAATCAAGAAATTGAACCGCGATATGAGTGAATACCTAAAATTACCCCATGATGATCGAGAAGGAATTCTTGAAAGAAAAACAAAAAAGAAAATTATCCAGCCTTTGCCACGACATCGATATTGAGCCAGTACCGTGTATGCTTACGCTCGCCTGTGCGTACAAGAGCACCTTTTTCAACCAAACCTTGCAAGTCTCTGGTTGCGGTTGCCCGTGACGTACCAGTAATTCTGATATAGTTGTCAGCGCTCAAACCGCCTTTAAAACCTTCAAGCCCTTCTCTGAACATACGTTCTAAGGCTTTGTCCTGACGATCATTAAATTGACCTCTAAGACGGTCATACATGCGTACCTTGGCGATAAGAAAATCAATCAGTTTTTGCGAATAGCCCTGAGCATCTAAAACAGTTTGAGAGAAATACAAAAGCCAATCGGATATTTCCAAATCCTTGTTGCTGTGTTCCAAATTTTGATAATAAGCCTTTTTCGCTCTTTGAATTGTATAAGACAATGCCAGCAAAGTTGGCTGCCCTAAATATTGCGAAAGCGCCATTTCCGAGATTGCCCTACCGATACGACCATTGCCATCTTCGAATGGATGAATGCAAACAAAATAAAGATGTGCAATTCCAGCACGGGTCAATGCTGGTAGCGGATTTCCTGCATCAGGTGCGCACCCGTTAAACCAATCGATAAACTGGTCCACCTCAGCCTTCATATGCTTGGAAGGTGGTGCCTCAAAGTGAACTTTAGGATCATGAATTGCCCCGGAAACGACTTTCATTGCATCTTCGTGGGTGCGGTAGCGTCCAATATCGGTCAGGTCGCGCCGTCCACTGGTCAGCATCTTATGCCAGGTGAACATCTTCGAATGTGATAGCGGATCATTATATGTCTGGTATAAATCCACCATCATTTCCGCAATGCCCTGCTCAGCTGGCGGTATGCGCTGGTTGTCCGTATCAAGGCCAAAATTGCGCCGAATGGAGGATTGAACAGAATCTCGATTGAGAATTTCCCCCTCAATCTCTGAAGTATTGATGGCTTCCGTGCTCATAAGATCAACGGTAAGGTGCAGTTTGTCATCTTCACCAATATGCTTCAATGTACCCTGTAGCATACCAGATTGCCGCAGAAACTGGCTTTCCAACTCAGTCAGAGTGGAAGATTCATACCGAAATTCCGGCCAGTCTTTTTGTTGCCAATTCCATTTCATGAGTTATAGGATGCCTTTCTATAGCTCACAATAACATCATTTTATGAGCTATAGAAGAAGTTTTTATGCATCATATTGCTGACTAAATGACACCATAGCTACAAAATTGAACATCTAAACGCCAAGAGCCTTTTATTTTCTATTCGATCAGTTCGCTTACCCTACCACCGCGGAAAAGGCTTTCGAACCCCGCAAGCATCTGTTCCATTTACATTTTTAGGAGAAATCATGAATAAAATTGAAGTGGCGCACCCGTTCGAACTCACTTTTGGATGAGGTGACCATTCCTGAAGGAATGGCGCACCGGGGAAGATTCGAACTCCCGACCCCTAGATTCGTAGTCTAGTGCTCTATCCAGCTGAGCTACCGGTGCTTGTTTGACAGGATTGGTGTGCTGTCTTTTTCGTTGCGGCTTTTGGCTTATGACCGCTTGAGTTTGACACTACTAATCGTTCCCTTCGATAAAGGCAAGACCTGGATTGGCAAACTTGCCCTGTTTTGTTTTATTATGATGGTTTTTGTTGATGGGTCTGGCGATATGAGGTCCATTGACCGATCGTTTCTGCTTCGTAAATTCCTCTGGCGATGGCCCGGGCGCAGACGTCTGCGGCGTAGGTGCCGAGATTGGACAGGGCGAGGGCGTGGGGTTGTTGCAGCGTCTGTTTGCCGGTTGAAAGTACGAACACGATATCGCCATCATAAGGCGTGTGCACCGGGCGTATGGCGCGGGCCATGCCGTCGGATGCCATGATGGCAATGCGACGGGCCTGGACCGGGGTGAGGATGGCATCGGTGGCGATGATGCACAAGCTAGTATTTTGCCCGGCATTGGTGCTTGATTTGAGGGCAGAGGCTTTAGTGGAATGGGTGGCCTCGCGCATTTGCGCGCCAAGATTGTTGTCTGTTTTGCCGTCACCGCCAAATTCGCCATCACACTCGAATGGAGCGGCCCAAAAGGTGCCGGTGCCGGGAATGGTTGTTGAGCCAAATGAATTTACAACTGCCAGCGCACCCACTGTGATGTTGTCAGCCACCAGCGAAGCCGAGCCAACACCGCCTTTGTAAATTCCCGACAAAGCGCCGAGGCCGGCACCATGATTGCCGAGTTCAAACTGCCTGGCAGCGGCATCACACGCAGCACTTCCCAAAGCGCGGTAGGGGGGGGTGTCTTGCCATTGTTTGTTGCCACCGTTGGTCAGGTCAAACAGGCAGGCGGCGGGCACTACGGGGCAGACGTGAGGCTGGTCGCGAAAGGCAAAACCGCGTCTGCGGGCAGCGAGCCAGCTGGTTACACCCGACGCTGCATCGAGCCCGAATACCGAGCCGCCGGAAAAAACAATGGCGTGGATGGCATCGACCAGGCAGGTTGCGTCCAAAGCGTCGGTTTCGCGCGTGGCTGGCGCACCGCCGGAAATATTAACACCGGCAACTGCAGCTTCATCAGGCAGGATCACCGTTACACCGCTGAGCAAATCTTGATTGTGAGCGTGGCCGACCCTGATACCTTCAACATCGGTGATGAGGTTGCGTTTTCCCGGTTTTATGTTTTTTATCATGAGTTTTCACTTTGTTGGTTATGACGCTAATACGTCGGCCAGGCTTTCGTCAATTGATCTCCAGTCATTCCGGGGGTAAATTATCTCCTGGAGTTTCGAGTTTTGTTAATTTGAAGAGTTTGAACTATGCGTTGGCACAGATACCTGACTAAAAAACCAAAAGTGTTTCTTGTGGGCCTATTGGTCCTGTTTCTCAGTGGCTGTGGCCAGACGCAAGCACCTGCCATGGTGAGCACGGCCAATGTCCACGCATCAAAAGCAGCGCTTGAAATTCTGCAGGCCGGGGGTTCAGCTGTGGATGCAGCGATTGCAGCGCAATTGGTATTGGGGCTGGTGGAGCCGCAGTCTTCCGGCATTGGCGGCGGGGCTTTCATGCTGCACTGGAGCGAAAAAGACAGGGAAGTCGATGCCTATGACGGTCGCGAGCGCGCACCTGCTCTGGCCACTGAAAGTTTGTTTTTGACTTCCGGGGGTAAAAAAATGGGGTTTAAGGATGCGGTGGTTGGCGGTCGCTCGGTCGGTGTTCCCGGTGTCATCGCTCTGTTGGCCAGGGCATATAAAGAACATGGCAAGTTGCCGTGGCCACGACTTTTCCGACCGGCCATAGATCTGGCGCAAAGCGGGTTTGAAGTGAGCCCGAGGCTCAATGCATTAATCAAACGCAACCCGTTATTGCTCACACAAAAAAGTACCCGCAATTATTTCTATGAAAAAACCGCCGATAAGAAATCCGAACCCCAGCCGTTGCCGGTGGGATATCTGTTAAAAAATCCGGCCTATGCGCAAACCCTCAAGCTTATTGCCAAAGGTGGTGAAGATGCCTTTTACAAAGGCCCGGTTGCCAAAGCCATTGTTGCAGCTGTTAACGCCCACCCCAATAAAGGGCTTTTGAGTGACAGCGACTTTGAGCAATACCGGGCCAAAAAACGCACAAGCCTGTGTCGCCCCTATCGCTCCTACAGTGTTTGCGGCATGCCGCCGCCAACTTCGGGCGGGATTGCAGTTTTGCAAATCCTCGGGATACTGGAGCCTTTCAAACTGGACAGGCTGAGACCAAATTCCACCATGGCTGCCCATCTTATCAGCGAAGCCAGTAAACTGGCCTTTGCCGATCGTAATTTTTATGTCGGGGACAGTGATTATGTCGATGTGCCGGTTGAGGGATTGTTGTCAAAACAATATCTGCTCAGGCGAACAACCATGATCAGCCCGGCCGCAGCAATGCCCAAGGCCCGCGCCGGGCTGCCGGACAAAACACTCGCGGCCAATCAGATAAGCAGCCCGGATCAGTCTTTGCCTTCGACCAGTCATTTCAGCATCGTCGACAGTTCCGGCAATGCTGTTTCCATGACCTCGTCGGTTGAAGGCCCTTTTGGCTCTCATCTAATGGTCGAGGGCTTTTTATTGAATAACCAGCTGACTGATTTTTCTTTTGTACCGGACGCAGAAGGGCGAAAAGTTGCCAATCGCGTCGCCGGGGGAAAGCGCCCGCGCTCATCCATGTCACCGACAATAATCCTTGATGAAAACGGTGATTTTTATGCAGCTATAGGCTCGCCTGGCGGCAGCAGTATTATTGGTTATGTCGCCCGGACTGTAATTGCACTGATAGACTGGAAACTGCCCATTCAGGAAGCCATCTCTTTGCCCCATGTAATCAACCGCAACGGCGTTACGGATATCGAGCAAGGGACTGCTTTGGAAAAAATTGCCCCCAACATGGAAAAGCTCGGGCATAAAATCCGAATTCGCCCCCTCACCAGCGGTTTGCATGGCATCAAAAAAACCGCGGCAGGCACCCTGACAGGGGGCGCTGACCCGCGCCGCGAAGGCGTGGTGATGGAATATAATAACAATTAAAAACCCCTTTCCTGCTTTTTGATCCTGGTTTTTCGTTTGCGTCATTTTTAGGCCATGATTCCACCATAATTGAGTTTACCATTGAAGCCTCACTCGCATTTTCAAGTATCTTTTGTTACCCGCAAATACCGCAAATTCAAATCATAACCAATTGGAGTATTTCATGCCATTGACCATTAATCGCCGACAGGTATTACAAGGCTCTGTCGGCGCTCTACTTGTCGGAAGCACCCTTGGTGGCAGTCGCGCAAATGCTGCCAGTCACGCCACACAGCTTACCATTGATACCCGCATTCTTGAGGTTAATGGCA
>CAZVAZ010000041.1:0-14455 GCA_964625235.1 uncultured Hyphomicrobiales bacterium | reverse complement strand
TCAAGCTTGATGAGGCAACAGCGCGCACAGCCATCGCACACGGCATCCCATTCCTCAGGCGACAGTTGTTCCAGCGATTTTGTCTGCCAAAAATTCGACATGGCTGTTTTTCTTTCAAAGCCGGATAATTTTTTCGGGCGCGTTTACCCATTTACAGGAATGGATTTGCTCTTTTTATCAGAAACGGGCAAAAAGTCTTAACAAACCGTTAAAGACACGTATATGCTTTATTGTGCCCCGTAAATGTTGAGTAGTGTTCATAGTGCCCATGCTTCCAAACCGGTCCCGCCTGCAATCGCGTCTGTTCGATGCAGACGCTTATATTGAAGCGGGCACCTATCAGTTCTGGCAAAAATGCTGCCGGGGATGGAGTGCTTATTCAACCGCTTTGGACAAATGGAGGATAACCGGAGGACGCCGCTTAATCGTTGATGTACTCAGCGAAGGTGGCACACTGGTCACGGTCGCTCTCATTCTCATTTTCTATTTTGCCTTACCGGCCATCGAAGAAAGTGATGAAGTCTGGAACAAGGGACGCCAGTACAGCATCGTATTTACCGATAAAAACGGTACATTTGTCGGCCGGCGCGGTATCCTACAAAATGATGCTGTGCCTCTGGATGAAATTCCACAAAACCTCATAAATGCCGTACTGGCCACCGAGGATACAAGGTTTTTTGATCATTGGGGCATCGACCCTGGCGGTATTGTCAGAGCATTTCTCGCCAACCTGCGCGCCAATGAAGTTGTACAGGGTGGCAGTACCATCACTCAGCAACTGGCTAAAAACCTGTTTCTTTCACCAGAAAGATCGCTGGAACGCAAAGTGAATGAAGCGTTCTTTGCTCTTTGGATTGAGGCGCGATTGAGCAAGCGGGAAATTCTCAAACTTTATCTTGACCGCGCTTATCTGGGCGGCGGTACTTATGGGGTAGAGGCTGCGTCACAGTTTTATTTTGGCAAGTCGGTGAGAGAGATAAATCTCTATGAATCAGCTATGCTGGCCGGATTGTTCAAGGCCCCCAGCAATTATGCACCTCATATTAATCTTAAAGATTCGCGCGCGCGCGCTGACCTGGTCCTTAATCGTATGATTAGTGCCGGTCTGGCTACCGAGGGTGCTGTATATGCTGCGCGCAAAAAACCCGCCAATATTGTTACCGTCGCAAGTGCCGGTGCTCCCAGCTATTATCTGGATTGGGCATTTGAGCAGGCCAAGCAGGTGCTCAAACAACAAAAACTTGAAAACGAGTATGTCATAACAGTGAAAACTGCACTCGACCTGGACATGCAGAAAAAGGCCCAGGAGACAATTACTGCCATGGTCAACCTCAATGGGCGGGTGCGCAAATTTGACCAGGCCGCTCTGGTCTCGATGTCTGTAGATGGCGCTGTGCGTGCAATTGTTGGTGGTGCGGATTACGAAACCAATCAATTCAACCGGGCGACAAGTGCTAAACGTCAACCCGGATCAGCCTTCAAACCAATTGTTTATCTGGCCGCCTTGAGATCCGGGTACCAGCCGTCTTCAGTTCTGGTTGACAGGCCGATCAGCATTAAGGGCTGGCAACCAAAAAATTACGGTAGATCCTTTAACGGTCCAATCAGCCTGCAAAATGCGCTCAGGCGTTCGATCAATACTATCCCGGTGCAGTTAGCTCAGCTTATCGGGCGCAAAAAGATCATCGAGACCGCGCGGATGATGGGCTTGAAAAGTAAACTGAGATCCACACCGTCGATGCCGTTGGGTACTTCCGAGGTTACCGTTATGGATTTGACCAGTGTGTTTGCAACTCTTGCCAACGGCGGCCGTGATGCCACACCTTATGCGGTTCTGGAAATTTCCCGGCCGGATGGCAAATTGCTATACAGCCGTGATGAGCAAAACATTGTCCCGGCGCAGGTGGTGGAGGCCGATAAAGTGGCCGAGCTGAATTACATGCTCAATCAGGTGGTTGAAGCAGGAACGGGCAGACGGGCGCAATTGAATTTTGCTGATGTTGCCGGAAAAACCGGCACAACCCAGGAATATAGAGACGCGTGGTTTTTAGGCTACACCTCGAGGCTGGTTACCGGGGTGTGGTTTGGCAACGATGATTACACCTCCATGAACCGGGTTACCGGTGGCAGTTTGCCAGCCCAGACATGGCGTGAATTCATGATACAAACACAATCCGATCAACCTCCCGGCCTTATACCCGGGGTGATCGGCAAAATACGCTCGGCCGGCCTGAAGCAGAATGCCTCGCCGCCAGCGTTTAACACACCACCTTTGAGGGTTGTTGCAGCGCCCGGGGTTGAACCGGGAACAAGGGTTTACATGAGCATGGCTCAGTTGTTCCGGCGCATCGAAGCTGCGATTGAGGAAGAAAACCCGACAACTGTGACACCAGTGGCAAAGACCATTAAAACAGCCCAGCGCCGGTATTCTACAAGACAGCCGACATTCACATTTTCCACCAAGACCTTTATGCTCAATTAACGTATCGTAGCCTAGAGTCTGTCATGTTTAACTGGATTTATTTTCTTATTTCACTGACGATTGGCCTAAGTGCCGGTATTTATTCGGCGCAATATGGGGTTCGCCAGGGGGCGGCGGCACCGGCGGCTGTTATCGGGCCATGGCAATCCATTACGGAAATCGATGACAACGAACTCAACCCTTATGCTTTGGCTCACATGTCGAATTATGGCAACCTGAAGCTGGGAAATTTCGAGGCTCTCTATTTCATAGCCAAAATCGATGATGAAAATAAATCACTGTCCGGCAATTGTGAATATGCCGTCAAAGGAAAAGTGCCCGAAGCCAAATGGTGGAGCATCACCATTTATGATCAAGACGGCATGCTGATCGAAAACCAGGCCGAAAGATATTCATTCAACGCCACCAACATTCGGCTTAAAAATAATGCGGTATTTAACATTGCACTGGCAGCCAATGCCAGGCCTGACAACTGGATCCCGACAAAACCGGATGAACCATTTGTTATTGTGCTGCGCCTTTATTCTCCGGATATTAATTCCATTCGCGATGCAAATGAGATTTCCTTTCCCGGAATTGAAAGGTTGAACTGCTCATGAAAAAACTCCTGTTCTGGTTGACCGCCACCTTAGTGATCGCCGCGATCGGACACGTAACCACACTGCTTTATTTCCAATTCAATCTGCAATCCGCCGCGATTGAAAAAATAGCCGGTCAAAAACCGCCAAACACTTTGAACCTCTTAGCCTCGGTTGGGGCTAATTCAATGTTTACGTCAATGGTCAGCCCGGATATTTCTTATGGCTATTGTTCTTACGATATCAGCGAAAATCCCCTGCGGGTCCGGGTGCAGTTACCCTCCACCTACTGGTCGTTGGCGGCATATTCGATAGATGGTAAAAACTTTTTTACAATCAACAATCAGCAGATCAAAACAGAGAAGCTGGAAATAGTTTTTGCGCTGGAACAACAACAGACCTATCTTGAAGAAGGCGCAACAATTGTAACGCCACCGAGCGAAACCGGCTTATTCCTGTTTCGCACCTTTGTACCCAACCGTTCTCTCACCGAAGTGGTTCAGGCGCAAATGAAGGAGACAAGCTGTACGCCGCTGTAGGTCAGGCAGCGTCATACAAAATGAGGGGAGCGGGCTTTTTCTCAAACCTGCGTTGGCGCGAAAGCCGATCCAGTTCGATTTCAAGCTTTTTAACCGAGGCTCTTGCCGGTTTGAGTTTCAGTTGCGGGTCAGTTATTGACATGACATCAATGGCCCTTCTATAGCGCCTGACCCGCACTCTGGCCACCTGCCGGATATAATCTATCTCCCGCAGATTTTCTCGCGCCCTGACCGTGACATTATCGCGGTCTGACTGGCTCACGTTTTTCATGGCGGCAAGTCGTCTCGACCTTGATTTGTCATCGGCGACAATCGACCGGGACAGATTGCGTGCGCGTCTGATTAAACTTACATCCTCATCGATTTCGCTGCTGAGAACGTAAGGATTGCTTTTTGCATTATCCGGCAACGCCACAACAATTTCTCCCGGACCTTGCTGAGCAACGGCTTTGTTTTCCTGATGCGGTGAAGATGGCCGGGCCGGTTGAGCGGGTGCAAATGCGGAAATGAAATAACCCCCGAATACCGAGCTTCCAGTGTCACGGCCTATGCGGCGGCTGTAGGTGCGCAACAATTGTTCTTTTTCGGTAAAAGCAAAATTGCTGACGGATGTCTCACTGGCGGAGGCGGCAAAATTACGAATGGAAGGCAGTATCTCATCATTGAAAACAGATGGTCTGTCACGGCCAAAGTCGCCTTGAGTTGTGCACGAGACCAAAAACAACATCGAAAACGTGGCTACCATTGCCCGAAAAGGGTTTAGGGCTTTCGGTGTCATCATTCTTTTGATTTCTGACCCGATTGCCTCGCTTGTTTTGTATGACGTGCAGGGTTGGGGGATGTGTACAGACGGTCTGCCAGACTGAAACTCTTACGCTCAATGCGCACACCTGGAAATATAAAAACCTCTGCCGATGCATTCGAGCCATCGGCTTTACCGCCTGATATCTCTTTTGGTCTAAACTCCAGAACCACTCCCATAACTTCCTCCTGCACCAGACACTTTTCTTCAGGCCTTTGAAGAAACAGCCGTGCGTTGCCTAACAGTTCGAGCAATTCAGACCTTAAGAGGGTTAACATATATATAACACCGGTCCCAAATCGGGAATGTTGTTCCAATTTCTGTTTGGATGTGATGCATTTGTACAATTGTTACAACTTTTACGATTTATCCAGACTTATATGTTCTGTTGATTGATACGAATTTTACCACAGGTCGAGCAGGAAAAAGAATGACGCAAAGTGAAAGCAGACTGGAAAGATTGGTGAATCTGGCCAACGAGTCCGGAAGCGATCAACGGCGCAATTTATTGAATGAAATCACCAGTATTTTTCTCGAAGATACCGGTAGTTACAGCGACCTCGAAAACCAGTATTTTGGCGATATAATGAGCAAGGTTGCTTTTAATCTTGAACGCGAAGTTCGCGAAGAACTGGCAAATTGCCTTTCCAGTGAAACCTCGGCACCGCGCGACCTCATTATGCGACTGGCCCAGGACGACATTTCGGTGGCAAAACCCATAATCGAGAGAAGCTCGGTTTTGAATGATGATGACCTCGTGGAAATCGCCAAAACAAAATCACAAGATCACCTTATGGCGATGACACGACGTAGCGCCATCAGTGAAACTGTAACTGATGCGTTGGTAAATCACGGTAGTGATCAGGTACTTGTAGGGGTCGTCAAAAATACTGGCGCCCGCATATCTGAAACAACAATGTCGCGGGTAGTGGAACGGTCGCAAGATAATGAGCAAATACAGGCACCCCTGATAGAAAGGCCCGATCTGCCTTTCGAAATGATGCAAAGCATGTTCGATCAGGTGTCGATGGAACTGAAGCAGAAAATCCTGAAACAGACCAAAGAAATTGCTCCGGAAAAACTTGATGCCATGCTGTCATCGGTGCGGGCGAAGTTTGATCGCAAAGGCAAAGTACGCAGACGGGTTTTGAGCAAGCCGGAATTGTTTGTTCAGGAACTCGAAGACAAGGGAAAACTGAAAGAAGATATTCTGGTATCTCTTATTCGCTCGAATAAATTCCCAGAATTTCTTTTGGCTTTCAGCAAACTGACGGATATTGATCTTATCACCGCCAAACGCCTGGTTCAGGATATCTCAGGTGAAGGATTGGCTGTTGCCTGCAAAGCCAGTCAGTTTGATCGCTCAACCTTTTCGTCAGTTCTTCTGGCATTGTCCCAGGGAAATTCCCGATCCATCGATGAAACCTATAAGCTGATCAACCTCTACGACAGAATTGAGTTACCCGTAGCTCAACGCACCCTGCGCTTCTGGCGGGTGTGCAAGCAAGCCAACGAAACCGATACGGATGGCACTGCAACCGAAGGTGAAAAGCCACTCATAAGCGTTCCTGCTTAATCCAGTATATTTTCTAAGAAAACCCGGCCCTGACTGTCTTCGATTTCAATCACCCAGAAATCGGGATCGTAACCGCACTGGCGCTCTAAGTATGCATCAATTTCTACTTCGGGACGGGGTTTTGCCCCTAAAGGCTGCGACCATCTTCTCTCGCCATTTTCGTCATGGGCACCACCGGGTGCAGCGCCATAGATACTGGCGGTGCCGTCAAGCAGGTTTGATTTGACGAAAATACTGCCGGCATCCTCGTTGCCTTTTTGCAGCAACATGGCGGGTACGCCCGCATCATTGCACCGGCGCAGATGAGCCTGCACCCATAGTTTTGATTTTAGCCGCAACATTTAATGTGCCTTGTGTCTTGTGTCTTTTTTTCACGATGAACTCCAGGCCAGCCCACTCCCTCGACCCCAGAGATATCGCATATGGCGAATTCATTATGCAACAGCGCGGGCTACCTCAGGTAAGATCAAGGCTGGCGAAGCTCGCGTTTCGCAGCAGGGCTTCTATAAGGGCTCTTGAAATATCACCGGTAACCGGAACTTTGCGGCTGCTTTCAAATTTTCTTATGGCCTCGCGGGTCTGTTCGCCAAAAACACCATCAATCGGACCGGGCGAAAATCCCAGTTTTGCCAATCTGGACTGGACAAATCTTATCCTCTTTTCATCAAGGAAACCAGCCTTGCCGGATGCAGATTTTTTCTCGTTTTTTTCAGCGGCCCGCAGCAATTCACCAATACCATCATTCTTTGCTGTGGTTTTGGTAACCCCGGGCCTGGGGCGCGGGGTGATGGCAACCGTCTTTGCCGGGCGCGATTTTCTTTGCAGGGTTTTGGAACTGGCAATCGGCTTTTCGGTTTTGGTGATTTTTTGATGTGGCTCGTTTTTATTCAACGGTGCCGGGTGTTTTCCATCCTGCCCAACTACCGCATTTATGGTGATCACCGCGGCAACGGCAACAATTGCCGGCAGGGCGAAATTTCGTTTATCAATACTCATACCATGCTTCCTGTATTCGTTTTTTCGTTAAAGCTTCATTCCTGTTTATGGCACAGGATTTGGCTGTATTTATGCCGACTTTCTGCTTGAGCCGCTGATATAATCTATCGCGCTTTCGGACCCGGCTTCAGTTTGCGAATTTTGATCTTGACCGAGACGCGGAATGGTGATGGTCACACACGTTCCTTTGGCAAGTTCACTGGCGATATTCATTTTTCCGCCATGCAGGTCCACGAACCCGGCTACCAGAGACAACCCAAGTCCCGCGCCCTCATAAGATCGGCTGTTGCTGCTTTCAGCCTGCACGAATGGCTGACACAGTTTTGGGATTACCTCTGGGGAAATTCCAATTCCATTGTCCATGACCGAAAGTGTTATCTGCGAGCTGTTTGCCTTCAAAAACACCCGGACCTCGGCGCCTTCATGGCTGAATTTCACTGCATTGGATATGAGATTGAACAAAATCTGGTGCACCGCGCGCCTGTCAGCCGTAATATTACAGACGTCCTGGTCGAGGTTTTGGGATATTCTGATCCCGCGTTGATCCGCTGTTACCTGCATTATTCTAACAACTGAAGTGATCAGAGCGGAAACATCGAAATTTTCAGACCTGAAGCGCAGTTTGCCGGCTTCAATCATCGACATATCGAGCAAATCATTGACCACGAGCAGCAGATGGCTGCCACTTTGGTGAATGAGCTTGATGTAGTCCCGCTGGTTCGAGGTTACGTTTTTGTTAAGGCGTTTGTCTTTCAACAGGTCGGAAAATCCGATTATTGCATTTAAGGGCGTGCGCAATTCATGGCTGATGTTGGCAAGGAACCGCGTCTTGGTCGCGCTGGCTTCCTCGGCAATATCCCTGGCTTGTGTAATCTCAACCTGTTGGGCTTTTAATTCGGAAATATCCCGTGTCACCGCAACCACGCGCACCGGCTCGATTTCATCGTCATCACCCGCACTGATTGTTTCATCCGCCAATGGTTTGCATCTCATCTCGACCCATCTGTATTGGACCTGATCTTCACTGCCTTCAGTTTGGCCGGATCTGGATTGATTGGATTTCATTCTGAATTCCGCCTGGGCAAGTGTGTTTTTTGTAGCGGCACGGGAAAATGTTTCCAGGTATTTGGCCCGGTCTTCGGGGTGAACTAGATTGATAAAACCGTCCCGAATAATTCCACCCTCGCCAAGAGATGTAAATCGAAGAGCAGCACCGGAGCAAAACAGAACCTGGCCGAGATGGTTGTGATAGGTGATTATGTCCGTGGCATTTTCAGCCAGCAGCCGGAACTTGCTTTCTCCCTGGTGAATGAGTGCGGTTGCTTTTTCGTGCAACACCTGCGTATTCACCACCATACCAGAGATGTAGGCCACAGCTGATATAAACGACAGGCCAATCAAAAGTGTGTTGTCATGATTGAGAACCCGGTTTGCCGGCAGGACATCGAGAAAATCCGCATAAACCAGAAACACCACGCTGGCGCACGACAGGGCCAGAGAAGCGGCTATGACTTTCTTGCTGCCGGAAAATGCCGATTCCACCGGCACCACTATCATCCAGGCCATAACAAAAGATGTGACGCCACCGGTAAAGGCAGCTGTAAAGGTAACAAGAGTTGTGAGGTTAATGGCAGACAGAAGATGAGCAACGGCCAGTTTTCCGGTTCGAGACAAAAAGGTTGCTATATAGGCGGGCGTGATCAGGCCTAAAAAAATCAACAGGCCGACAAAATCTTTGGGGCCAACGACGATCAGATAGACCGGTAAGGCGGCAACTGCCAATAACGCACTGCCAAGGTGCGATGTAATAAACGCCCGATGGCGAATTCGCTCTATTGCATCACTGCGCGCAGATACATGTATCAACAGACGCAAGCTGCGTTTGAGTTTGCGTTGTAAACTCCTGAACATCGAAAAATCCATACCACCCGCTTTTATGCTTCAAACAGCAGGATGCCTGATTGAACTTAAAGAACATTGAAACGAAACCGTTGCGGCGGAGGTAATCAGTTAAATTCGAAGCCAGTTTTCATGAATGTTTTCAACATGTTATATTAACATGGTATAGAAAGTGTTGCTTTTGATCTTATAGTGATCAGAAATGAAACACTTTTTGTGAAAATGCAGCAGTAGCAAAGAATTTTTCAAAGTTTTTGACAGTTTTCAAACCTTCTTTTTAAGGAGCGCGTCAGGTATACGTCCGGTATTGAATGCGGTTTTCACTGGGATGAAATGGCTCCCGTCTGATTTTTCGCGGAGACAATCGGAGAAAAACCGCATTATTCAGCGAGTTTTTCATCAGAATATTTATCTAAAATTTGAATCAATATCATTTTGAAGTTTATTCTAAATTATGTAAAACTATAATAAAATTGAGTATAATAAAATTTTATTCTAAATGTAATAAAGTAAAATTCAAATAAATTCATATTTTTTACTTCATTTAAACTTGAATATCGTAGTGTTCGTTATCTTCGAATTGAAGGAAGGGCAAAAAATGTTTTTAGTACGTAGTGCATTCTGGCTATCGGTAGTGATATTGCTGCTGCCGGCCGAAAATGATGAAACGAATAACAAGTCAGCCGCAACTCAAGCCAACGTAACCGCCAGCCAGGCGCTGGTAGCGGCTCAAACCACTGTGGGCGATCTCTCGGGATTTTGCCAACGCAATCAGACTGCCTGCGCGACCGGAAAAGCGGCTGTCGATACATTCTTGCGAAAAGCCCAGTACGGCGCCAGTCTGTTGAACAATTGGGTGAGCGGGGCTTCACCTGCCAATGCATCAAGCGTTGAACCGGATGATCGCTCAGCTAATTTTGAGCCTGTAACAGCCAAAAACCGGCAACAAATTCAACTGGCGGATAAAGTACGCGCCTCCCAGCAAACCCTGACAAAAGAGGATTTATCCCCATCGTGGGGAGGACCCAAGATTAAAAGAAAAGCATAATTACGAATACCAGGTCTGGATTTTACGAGGCTGATATTGAGGGCAGAACGTCAATATCACCACCTTGACTTCAAGATCATCGACAGCTCATTCAGAGGGACCCCCGCCCCTCGAATACGGCAGAAACCCTACCTGCCGACAAGCGCACCACGGACGCCGGATTACCTGCCCTTTCCGTGCCTCCGTGGTGCTATTTTGTGTCTGAAAAAAATTCCACAGCCTCCTTGTTATCAGCATCAATTGCCGCTATCTCTTTGGTAAATTAAACTGACTATGCACCGGGGCATTGTTCACATGGCTTGGGCCAATCGCTTTTGTGAACGGTTGAAACACTTATGAACGTTCAAGATCTGCTGGATGATTTCGAATTCCTGGATGACTGGGAAGACCGCTATCGCTATGTGATTGAGCTGGGCCGCCAGCTTGCACCGCTTGAGGCCGAGGACAGAACGCCCGCCAACAAAGTCAACGGCTGCGCCAGTCAGGTGTGGCTGGCAACAACCATCACATCTTCACCCACCCACAAACCAGTGCTCACCTTTGTCGGCGACAGCGACGCCCATATCGTTCGCGGGCTGATTTCCATCCTGTTCATTATCTTCTCCGGCAAATCAGCCGATGAAATCGCCAGCCTTGATGTCAAAAAATTATTTAACCAGATTGGTCTCGATGAACACCTATCGCCCCAGCGTTCAAATGGCCTCTTCTCCATGGTGGGTCGCATAAAGGCGGATGCGCAAAAGGCGCGTGCCGCGGTGGAATGAGTTTTAACTGATCGTGACACCCTGGTTGACTGGGAAAGCAAAGAAGTATGCTGATAAGCCGCCGCCAGGTACACAACGGGAAATTCAGAGACTACAGGGACGCTGATTATGCCGCCTGTGAAGCGCTGACTGGCAGCGCCTGGGTATTTGACAAAAACTTTCGCCCGGAAAAACTGGCAAAACTGGTCGGCTATGCCTTTACCGCGGGTGCGCTCTCGGGCAGTAATTTTCGCCGTGTGGTAGAGGTTGACGGCAAAGTTTCCGGTTTCATTTTCGGGCTGAACAAAAATCAACCCGTGCCAGAACACAAGCTGCAAAAATTACCGGCAAAGCTCATGATACTGATGCGGCTGATGCTTGTACGCGGGATGCGGTATTCAAAAAAAGCCCTCCTGATCAAAGCAATGAGCACCCATGAAGTGAACCGCAACAAACTAGTGAGTCGCGACAATAGTGAGATTATGCTTTTTGTCATTGATCCGGCGTTTCAGGGAAGCGGATTTGGCACAAAACTGTTTGGTGAATTTGCAGAGTTCTGCCGTAGCTCGGGAGTGAAAACTATCATCGTGGAAACCAACAGGGTCGGTGCCAGCAGCTTTTACGAGCGTATTGGTTTTGAAACAATCGGTGATTTCCATTCGCCGTTACATGCCTACGCCACCCCGGATGGCCAGGCCTGCATGTTGAAGTATAGCCGTAATTGACTGCTTTTCTATCGTCATTTATGACAAAGTGGACTGTAAAATCATTCTGGTGTTAAGGCTCTACCCTTAGTTTTTTTCCTAAATCTTCGGGCGGAAATTATCATCTCCCCAGTGGCGCATTCCTGTTGTTTTGTAGTGGTGGGTGGACTGGAGAGGGATCAGGCCATAGTGCTGGCCTAATCTGGTGAGGGCTATCTGCAAAACAATTTTGCCGGAGCGCTGGGGCAGGGATAAGTGTTTTTCGGCCTCATCCATGCCCTTCAGGTGGCAGCAGACTTCTATCAATACATCGCAAAGGTCTGTGCCGACGGTGTCGAGGGCTTTGAAGAAGCGTTGTTTGGCGGCGATGGCGGCATCGCGTATGGCGACACCGTTTCCGGCATTTCCTGCCCGTTTGCTGGCAGACGATGTCATTGGTGCTGTGATGTCCGAGGTTATGCGCGGGCTCATCTGGGCTTTTTCAAAATCAGACCGCAGCCTTTCGCCGGCTTCATATTGTTGCTGGCTGAGGAGGGGGTTGCCATCTGCACCTTTGCGGTGGCGCAGCCAGCCCAGCGGGCTTTCGGTGAGGTTGACGGTCAGTTTGCGCATGGCATTGGGTGCTATTTCAATGTTTCTGGTGCCGGTGATCTGGTGCTGGGCGCGGTAGGGATCGCTGGTGGCCATTCTGCGCCGCAGCCAGGCTTCACCCTGGCTCGATATATGCCAGTGACCATTGGTGTTTTCGACCAGCCAGTCATTGGCAACAAAACCTTCAAACATATTGACTTGCAGTTTCAGCACCGGTTTTTTGTGGTTGTTGCGCGAGACAAACAGGCCATATTCGAGGCGTTTGTCCAGATGCCCGCCCAGCTTTGTCAGGTATGAGCCGGCCTCAACCAGACGTCGAAAAATACGCACTGCTTCCTGTTCAAGGGCTTTGGCGGCTACCTGTTTGCCATATGTTCTGATTGAAACCCGTGTCATTGTGCCCTCATGCGTGTTTGTTGCTGAAAGGCCCAGCCGCGAACCGCACTTTCGAGGCAGTCGAGACAAAAATCAAGATCGGGGTCATCGCGGCAATCTTCTATTTTTCGACACGCATGTGCTGCCGTGGTGCGGTCGCGCTGAAACAATATACCCACCTCGGTGAGAGAATACCCGCATGCCACGTGGGCCAGATACATGGCAACCTGCCGGGCAAAGGCCACGGTTGCACGCCGCCTTGTCGATGCCCGCAACTCCATTTCACAGATGCCATAGGCACTGGCGACAGCTTGAGTGATCAATCGCGACAAGGCTATACCCTCCAGTTTTGAACCATAACCAAATGTCAGATTGTTGCGTGGCGAAGGGGGCGGCGATTGCGGTGTGGCTGGTGTTTGCGAATTGAACATCAATTTATCACCTCCGTGATTAGGGGTATGAACAGGTCAACAGGATAAGTTTTCCACTGTTTATAGGAAAAAATACCTTTCTTTTACTATTTTTGCAAGTTTTTCACTCACGGGGATAAGTTTTTTTGGAGTTTTTTACGAATTAGGAATATTATACCGTGAGGCAAAGGAGCTGACACATGCAGACACGAATTCGCAAATTGCGCAAAACGCGCGGCTGGACCTTGCAGCAGCTGGCTGATCTGATTGGCACAACACCGCAAACCGTACAACGGCTCGAAACCGCCAACATGACCGTTTCCATGGACTGGCTGGAAAAATTTGCCAACGCCTTTAATGTTTCAGCCGTAGATCTGATGGAGGCATCTTCGAGCCGGGACATCGAATGCATTGGTGAAATTGGTCACGATGGCGCGCTGGAAACCTCACCGGGAGGATTTGCCGAACAGACTTTTCTCAGCTTCGATATACCGGCACACAACCCGGTGGCTGTTCGCATCACTCAAGCTGTGGGAACATATTTGCCCGGAACTGTACTGGTGGCAGAAAGGCTGGCCAGGCCGCAATGGTCAGATGCGGCCGGATGCGACTGCCTGGTTGGACTTGAGGACGGCTCCACACTTCTTCGTCGATTAATCGAGGGGCTGGATAACAGGTTCACGCTTGTTGCCCTTACCTCTGGCACGCCGGTTTTATACAATCAAAAACTCGACTGGGTTGCCCGCATTGTTATGCGAATGGATTACCTTTGATAAGTTTTTTGTTGCTGGCCTGAAACATACCGGAAAAAATCTCCAAAATTTAATCCCCGCCTCCCCTGAACGCCCACATTCTCCTTGCCAGGCAAAAAGGAGAATTGATTTGGACATTGTTGCGTCACACACGCCGGGCAAAACCCAGCCTGGCTTGAGGCGGTCGCTTAAACGGCTGGTGGACGCTGGCAGCGCTGGCTACCAAAGGCGGCTACACCTGCAACAGTTGTTGCCAGTTTCGCTGATGAGGATTGACGATCGGTCGCCACAAAACTGTCGGTGGATTGTTTCCCGGCTGGCAACTGCCCTGCGTCGCGAACGCAACCGTGGCAGATGTGCACACTGGGCCTATAGCCTCAACCGGCACGTAGCTTTGCTGCAGGCCTATCGGGGTGAACGGGAATTACTTGAAAATTCGAGGAATTAGAATCCGCGCAGCCTCAATGAGCGCTGCTTATTCTTGCGCTTTCCACATCCGCTGACAGGAAACCTGCATCAAAATGTTCCTGGTCGGCGATTGTTTTAGCCTGAGACACCGGCAGAAACACGTCATATGAAAGGATCATTGATACGTTTTTTCCATCTTCGGAAAGGGGCAGCTTTATCCAGAACTGGGCAAGATGCTCTTTATGCTCGCCTGAGCCCTGGACAACGCCTTGAGCGGGTCGGCCTTCAAAAGCTACACGATGGAATGCCGAGAGCCAGTAATCGGTTTTTGCACCATAATCAACTTCATCGAGATGAACACCGGTGATATCCCGGCCATAATGTTCCCTGAGCTGGGTACCTGCCAGACGCACGCGAAAACGTTTGTGCACAAGATCTACATCAATCAGGGAAATGAGTGGAAGGAGGCGCGGAAAATCGCAAGGGTTAATATCCCGGCGGGAAGGAAGCTGACCCTGATCGGATCGCGACATCCAGTAATCGAAGAGCTGC
>CAZVAZ010000040.1:0-14468 GCA_964625235.1 uncultured Hyphomicrobiales bacterium | reverse complement strand
CGCCTGCGTGATAATGTGCGCGATGAAACACTTGCGGTTTTGAAAGAAACCAGTGCCTGCAGTCTTCTGGTAACCCACGATCCCGAGGAAGCCATGCGCATGGCAGATCGCATCATTTTAATGCGCGAGGGTAATCTGGTGCAGGTTGGAACACCAAAAGAGCTGTATACCAGTCCTGTTGATATTGAAGCTGCCAGATTTTTCTGTGATTTCAATGAATTGGAGGGAGTTGTAGAAGCCGGGCATATCGAAACCGCTGTGGGCAGGATAGATTCGCCCGATCTGGCCACCGGCACACACATGAATATTCTGGTGCGGCCACAGGGTTTGACACTTTCAACAACCGGAGAAGGATTGGATGGGCGGATCGGTAACGTCAGGTTTCTGGGTGAATGCAGTCTTATTGATATTCATCTGGCAAATCTCGACAATCCTGTACAAGCTCGAATACCTGGAGAAATTGACGAAAAACAGGGAGATATGATAAAAATCCTGGTTGATCCCTCACAAATTTTTGCTTTTCCCCGCAAAGATAACTAAATAAGGCATATATATTGATTAGCACTTATGCCGGTTGCGGGTTATAGAACTGACAATATTTACCCCGTTGGAAATTAACAGCGGGGAATGATTGCGGCGAGGCTGTAATTTTGCCATACTGGTGAAAATTAGTGCCGCATATTGCGTAATTGAGTGGAGAGTTTATAAAATGGCACCAAGTTGGATACAGATTTTAATCGTTGCGGTATTACTCGTCCTGTTGTTTGGGCGTGGTAAAATTTCAGGCCTGATGGCTGACGTTGCCAAAGGCATCAAAAGTTTCAAAAAAGGCATGGCTGATGATGTCGATGAGACTGAAGAGGCGGCAAGTGATACCGTAAAGACAATTGAACATGACGCTGATGAAACTGTCGCGTCGGTCAAGAGAACATCAAAAGCCAAAAGCTGAGCCATCAGGCCCGGCTTGTTCTAGACGTTGGTCCGCAATGTTGACCAACAGACCGCGAGCGAAAAATGTTTGACATCGGTGGCTTGGAACTTCTCATTCTTGGAGTGGTTGCGATTATAGTGGTAGGTCCAAAAGACCTGCCCGGATTGCTGCGCCGTGTCGGCAAAATGGTGGCAAAGGCCCGCAATATGGCGAGCGAGTTCAAATCCCATTTTGACGATATTGCTGATCAGGAAGAATTCAAGGAAATTCGCAAAGGTCTTGAATCGGTAAAGGACATGTCGCCAACCGGTCAGATTAAGAATGCATTGTCGCCGTTTGAAGAAGCGGGCAGCAGCATTAAAGATTCTATCGGCGGTATGGATGAAGCATTGCCGCCGTTAGATTCACCCGCAAAAAAGAAGAAGAAAACCGTAAAGAAAAAGGCCGCCCCGAAAACCGAAAAAGCCAAAGCAAGCCCGAGCAAAGCCAAAAAACCGCCAAAAAAGCCGGCAAAAAAAGCCGCTGCCAAAAAACCGGCCAAAGCCGCTGAAAAGGCAAGTGCATGACTTCGACAACTCCCGAAGAAGACATTGATGCCAGCCGGGCACCCCTGATTGAGCATTTAACCGAATTACGCTCACGTCTGATCAAGGCCATGATCGTATTTGTCATAGCTTTTGCCATATGTTTTTACTTCGCCAATGAGATATTCAATTTCCTCTTGTATCCGTATGAACGCGCTATTGGGCCCGATGGAAATTCGCAACTGATTTTCACGGCCCCGCAGGAATTTTTGTTCACCCAGCTCAAACTCGGACTGTTCGGTGCTTTGGCAATTTCCTTCCCCGTTATCGCCGGCCAGCTTTATATGTTTGTTGCTCCGGGATTGTATAAAAACGAACGCGCGGCGTTCCTGCCGTTTCTGGCTGCTACTCCCATATTGTTTATTCTTGGTGGGTCAATCGTCTATTTCATCGTTATGCCTCTGGCGATGTCATTCTTTTTGGGCATGGAACAGACCGGGGGTGAGGGCCAGCTGGCGATTACGCTTTTGCCCCGGGTCAGTGAATACCTCAGCTTGATCATGACGCTGATCTTTGCTTTTGGCCTGGTTTTTCAGCTGCCTGTGGTCTTAACGCTTATGGCAAAAGCCCGGCTGGTGACCCCGCAGGGACTGAGAGCCAAGCGCAAGTACGCAATTGTCGCAACATTTGCCGCCGCAGCTTTCCTGACACCGCCTGACCCCGTCAGCCAGATAGGCCTTGCCATTCCCACGCTGCTTTTATATGAGCTTTCAATTCTTTCGGTCGCTTACGTTGTCAAAAAGCAGGCTCAACGTGATGCAGAAGATGGGCTTCTGGACGATGATGACGATGAGGATGAAGACGACGATGATTTGGAAAAGTAGTATAGTTTTCTTCTCCTAATCAGTGTAACCCTTAAAATCAAACCCAACACCTGTCTGGACCGGGCCCATGTTCGATATTAAATGGATCAGAGAAAACGCGGAAGCTTTTGATGCTGGTCTGGCCCTGCGCGGGCTTGAGCCGATGGCCGCAAGTGTTCTCGAAAAAGATACAGCCCGGCGTGATCATGTATCGAAGCTTCAGGAGGCCCAAAACCGGCGCAATGCTGCATCACGGGAAATTGGTGGGGCCAAAGCATCGGGTGATGAAGAACGCGCGCAACAACTGATCAGCGAAATTGCCGATCTCAAATCATTTGTGCAATCGGGAGAAGAAGTCGAGCGCCAACTGGACCAGGATTTGACCGATCTGTTGTCCGGCATCCCCAATCTTCCCTATCCCGATGTGCCGGTGGGTAAAGACGAAAGTGCAAATGTGGAGCATCACACATCCGGCCAAAAGCCCGAGATGGATTTTGAACCCAGACAGCATTTTGAACTTGGTGAAGCCCTGGGCCTGATGGATTTTGAAACCGCAGCCAGACTTTCCGGCGCCCGCTTCGTTGTGCTGAAAGGCGCACTCGCACGCATGGAACGCGCGTTGGGTGCATTCATGCTGGATATTCATACCGGCGAACACGGCTATTGTGAAATCGTGCCGCCGGTTCTGGTGCGAGATCATGCCATGTTTGGTACCGGGCAATTGCCGAAATTCGAAAACGATCAATTTCGCACCACAGATGGTTTCTGGCTGATACCCACAGCGGAAGTGCCTTTGACCAATCTTGCCCGCGAGACCATTCATGCCCAGGAAGATCTGCCTCTGCGTTACACCGCATATACGCCGTGTTTCCGGCTTGAAGCGGGAGCTGCGGGCAAAGACACCCGCGGCATGATCCGCCAGCATCAGTTTTCCAAAGTGGAACTGGTAACGATAACCACGCCGGAAAATTCCGATGCCGAACTTGAGCGCATGTTAGCATGTGCCGAGAAAATTCTGCAGCGATTGGGCCTGCACTACCGGGTTGTAACACTTGCTACCGGTGATCTTGGATTTGGTGCGCGCAAAACTTACGACATTGAAGTTTGGTTACCGGGGCAGGGAGCCTATCGTGAAATTTCCAGTTGTTCGGTGTGTGGTGATTTTCAGGCGCGGCGCATGAATGCGCGCTATCGTAAATCCGGGGAAAAGAAAACAGAATTTGTTCATACACTCAATGGTTCCGGCCTCGCGGTTGGCCGAACAATCGTGGCGGTTTTGGAAAACTATCAACGCGAAAATGGCTCGATTGAAATACCAGATGCCCTGCAACCCTATATGGGCGGACTGACTGTTATTGAGAAAGTTGCAGGCACATGAAACTATCCTCCAATCCCGGCAATCTGAAACGCAAAGATTTACGAATTCTGCTCACCAATGATGATGGTATTCATGCCCACGGCCTTGAGGTGTTGCGTCAGATAGCAGCTGAGCTTTCAGATGATGTCTGGATAGTGGCACCGGAAACAGAACAAAGCGGTGGTTCGCGTTCTTTAACACTTTCCGACCCGCTCAGAGTTCGTCGCATTGATGAGCGTACTTTCGCCGTTAATGGCACGCCAACAGACTGCACCTTGATGGGCGTGGTCAAGCTGGTTGAGGGCAGGCGGCCCGATCTGGTTTTGTCCGGCGTCAATCATGGCCAGAACATTGCTGATGATGTTACCTACTCCGGCACTGTTGCCGGTGCCATGGAAGGATCATGCGCGGGCATTCCTTCCATTGCCTTGAGCCAGGCCTTTTCATCCCAGCGCACCAATGAGCCTAACTGGGCAACAGCACGAACATTTGCACCCCAGATCATCGCCAGGATGCTGGATATCGGATGGCAGACAGAAATCATCATTAATCTCAATTTTCCCGACACCCAACCCGAAGATGTCAAAGGGATCAAGATTACCAATCAGTCGCTCAGAAACAAACTGCCCACTCATATTGATGAAAGAATTGATGCGCGCGGGGCAACTTATTACTGGATCGGCTATGCTAATCGCGAAGAGGCGCAACCAAAAGAAGGCGACATCACAGCGCTTGCCCAGGGCTATATTGCCTTAACACCGTTACACCTGAATTTGACTGCCGAGCGGTCATTGGCGGAGTTGCAGAAAAAATTTACGATTTGCGGTTAAACTGCGCGCCATGAATATTGTAACTGGTATGAGTAAGTTCGAGGCGAGCGATTATCGCATCATTAAACTGATCATGGAACTGCGCTCGCGCGGCATCAGCAGCACCTCTGTTCTGTCAGCTCTGGAGAAAGTCCCGCGCGAATTATTCGTTCCGGAAATGTTTGGCCTTGAAGCCTACAACAACTCAACTTTACCGATTGAATGTGGCCAAACCATATCGCAACCCTATGTGGTTGCCCTGATGACCGAAAAACTCGACCTCAATGATCGCTGTAAAATTCTCGAAATTGGTACCGGTACGGGGTTTCAGACCGCTATTCTGGCGCAATTATGCAGGCGGGTTTATACGATTGAACGCTATCGCCGGTTGCTGGAAGATGCTGAGTATCGGTTCCGCAAACTTCGCCTCACCAACATCACCTCGATGTCTGGCGATGGCACCAAAGGCTGGCCGGCCCAGGCACCTTTTGACCGCATAATGGTTACAGCCGCCGCTGCCCGGGTGCCGGATCAATTGCTGGCCCAGTTAAAGGCGGGCGGAAAGATGATTGTTCCGGTAGACAATTATCAGGGGGAACAGGATCTCATCCTGTTTCACAAGGCCGAAGATGAAACCGTCACCACCGAAGTTTTGTGTGTTGTGCGATTTGTCCCTCTTGTTTCCGGCGTTATCAAAAACGGCTAAACAAGCCTGAAGACTTCCAGTTTAATCCGGCATGGTGGCGCGTTAACGAATCACTAACCTTAAAAACATCGATTAATTTTACGTTAATAAATTACCGCGACAATGCCCCTGTTCTTTAAGGGAGTATTAGTAATGCGTAGCGTCGGTCCTGCCAAAACCAGTAACAAAAAAGTCGTGCGGAATATAACAATCATCAGCACAGCTTTGTTGATTTCAGCCTGTAGTCCATTGTCCAGCCGATTGAGCGGAACTGCTGGCAATGAGTCAATCTATCCTCTGGCGGCCTCATTTGTAACCAGCTCCACTCCATCGGTAACAAAATCACAAAGCTCAGCCCCGCAGCGTGTTACCAGTCGTTCCCTCGCACCGATTGAAAGTGATGTGGCCGATATACCGGTCAAAACATCAATAGACAATTCGGATAACGCCGTGGTTGTTGTTCGCAATGGTGATACTTTGCTGGGCGTTGCCCGCAAGCAGAACGTTGATGCGGTTGATCTGGCCGAATTGAACGGTATTGAGGCACCTTACGAGTTGACCGTCGGTGATGAATTGGTACTGCCAGGATCAAAGGCAGTTAATACAGCGGAATTAAAGCGCAAATCCCCAACCAGAAAGATTGCCGGCAAGGCAACGAAATCAAAAATCAAAACCGCAGCCGCTAATACCGGAAAAACCAAACTGGCAAAAGTCACTGACCTGCATAAAAAATCCAGCGCTCAGGCTAAAATAAAGAAAACCGTAAAAAAACCGGTGAAAACAGCCAGTGCTCAAAAATCTCAGGTCAGGAAAAAGTCAGCGCTTAAACGTGCGTCAATCAAACAGCCGGTAAGAACAGAAAACAGTTTTCGCTGGCCTCTGCGTGGCCGGGTGATTTCCGAGTTTGGCCCCAAGCCCAATGGCACCAGAAATGACGGCATCAACCTGTCTGTGCCTCAGGGTGCTGCCATTGTTGCGGCTGAAGATGGCACGGTGGTTTATTCCGGCAACGAACTGGAAGGCTTTGGTAACCTGCTGTTAATTCGCCATAAAAACGGCTGGTCTACAGCCTACGCACATATCAGCAAGATGCTGGTGAAAAAAGGCCAGACGGTAAGACGCGGACAGGTCATCGCCAAAGCCGGGCAAACCGGTGCGGTGTCGCGTCCACAGTTGCATTTTGAAATAAGACGCGGGTCATCTCCGGTTAATCCGAGAAAGTATCTCTCCAGCACAAGACTGGCGTCGCGATAATTGAATTCAGGACCTAGAGCGGTTCCGTCTTTGACGGAATCACTCTAGATTTTTCCGTTCACGGCTATTTTGGTGCTCTGCACCAAGCCTGCACGGGCGCGGCGCAATGGCCGGGCAGCACTTGCTGCCTTGGTGTTTCCGTAAAGACCGGAAACGCTCTAGCCGGATATTTGAATTCCGAGTTCACCGGCCAGGTCCTGAATGAATTGCCACGCCACACGGCCCGAACGGCTGCCGCGCGTGGCTGCCCACTCCAGTGCGCGGGCCTTTAACCTGGCCTTCGAAACACCTTTAAGATCATAATGTTGAACATAGGCTTCGACCATCGCGAGATAGTCGTCCTGTGAGCAATTATGAAACCCGATCCACAGGCCAAACCGGTCCGACAGTGAAACTTTTTCGTGCGTGGCCTCCGACGGGTTTATGGCGGTGGAGCGCTCATTTTCCACCATATCGCGGGGCATAAGATGACGCCGGTTGGAGGTGGCATAGAAAATGACATTTCCAGGTCGCCCCTCAATACCACCCTCCAGAACTGCTTTAAGGGACTTGTATGACGTATCGTCCTGATCAAAGGACAGATCGTCACAGAAAATGATCACCCGACCTTCATACGAGCGCAAGAGATTCATCAAAACCGGGAGGCTTTCAATATCTTCACGGTGAATTTCAATCAACTTGAGTGGCTGGTCATCTGTGCCCGTGTTTTTTTCATTGATGAATGCATGGGCAGCTTTCACCAGCGAACTTTTTCCCATGCCCCGTGCCCCCCATAACAAAGCATTGTTGGCGGGCAGTCCCCGGGCAAATCTGGCGGTGTTTTTCAAAAGAATATCGCGCACATGATCAATACCCTGAAGCAGGTCGAGATCAATCCGGTTGACTGATTTTACAGGTTGCAGAAAAGCCCTGTCAGCCCGCCAGACAAAAGCATCAGCCGGTGATAAATCACATGCATCCTCAACCGGCGGTGCGCTGCGTTCAAGGGCATCGGCGATACGGTTCAGTTGCTTTAAAAGGTCTCTTGAAATGCTGATATTATCGTTATCTGGCAAATGACCACTTCCCTGTCGTTGGTTGAGAACCCTATATCACGGAAAACCAAATCAAGGTCGAAAAATTCGCTTAAAAATTCGAATTTTGCCGCTCACCGGTTGCAATGTTGGGTGCGATGGTTATAGTCCGGCAAAATCGATTTGATTTGTGTCGCAACAACCTATTTTAACTGCCATTAAGGCATTTCAGGCTCCAAGGAGGGAGACTATGTTTATTACCCCCGCATTTGCACAAACACCCGGTGGTGGTGACGGCGGATTTTTAATCCAGCTTGTACCCTTCCTTCTTATTTTCATTATTCTGTATTTTTTGATCATCCGCCCGCAGCAAAGACGCGCAAAAGAACATCAGGGCATGATTGCTGCCATTCGCCGCGGAGATACAATTGTTACCTCAGGTGGACTGATTGGCAAAATCGTCAAAGTTGTTGATGATCATGAAGTTTCCGTCGAAATTGCCACTGGTGTTAAAGTCAAGATTGCTCGAGGATCAATTTCCGAAGTGCGTTCGAAACCGGAACCGGCAAACGACGATACTCCCACCAAGCCGACCAAAAAACCCAAGGCCACCAGAACATCCAAAAAGACCATAACGAAAAAGTAGCCTGTACTCTAGGCAAAGAGCCGATCTGTCCCTAAGTATCTCTTAAGTTTAACGTTCTAAGAAAAAATCCGTATGCTCTATTTTGCCAAGTGGAAAATCATTCTCATCGTTACGCTCTCGATTTTAGGGATTCTGCTGGCTTTGCCGAATGCCTTTTCTACCAAAACGCTGGATTTATTACCTCAATGGGCGCCCGTGCAACAGATTAACCTTGGGCTCGATCTCCAGGGCGGCTCTCACATGTTGTTGAGCATGGAAACCGACGCTCTGCTCAAGGATAAACTCGAATCACTCAGAGGCGATTTGCGCAGTCGGTTTCGCGAAAACAAAATCGGCTACACCGGCCTCAAGGCAACCAGGTCTCATGTGCGGGTGAAAATTCGCAAACCCGAAGACTTTGAAAAAGCCTCTACAATGGTCAAAGACATGCGTCAGGCTCTGCAATCGTCTGTTCTGGGTGGCGTGTCGGATTTCGATTTTGATGTTGATGTGGATAGTACCACCGGAGTTATCATTGTCACGCCGACGGAGCTGGCTATTTCACAACGTTTAAAATCCGCCATGGATACGGCCATTGAGACCCTTGGTCGTCGCATCAATAATCTGGGCACCACCGAGCCTGTTATTCAACGCCAGGGACTTAACCGAATTATCGTTCAGGTTCCGGGTCTTGATGATCCCCAGCAACTAAAAGATTTGCTCGGTGCCACCGCCAAGCTGGAATTCAGAATGGTTGACCAGACAATGTCGGCTCAACAGGCTTTGAGTTCGCGGCCCCCGGCTGGCTCGGAGGTCCTGCCTTCTGTTGATCCCGAAGACGGCTTTGGACCATATCTGATTAAAAAGCGGGTTATTGTCTCTGGTGAGGAACTGGTGGACTCACAAGCGTCATTTGATGGCCAGACCAATGAGCCGGTTGTAACCTTCCGGTTTAATTCAGCCGGTGCAACCCGGTTTGCCAAAATTACCCGTGACAATGTTGGCCGGCCTTTCGCCATTGTGCTCGATAACAAAGTCATAAGCGCGCCCGTTATCCAGACCGCAATTACCGGCGGCAGTGGCCAGATCAGCGGAAGTTTTACCGTTGCAGAAACCATCAATCTGTCCATCCTGTTGCGTTCAGGCGCACTGCCTGCACCTTTGGTGATTATTGAAGAACGCACTGTTGGCCCCAGTCTTGGTGCTGATTCAATTGCTTCAGGCAAAATAGCCTCGGTAATTGGTCTCGCCGCCGTGGTTATCTTTATCATTATATCCTATGGTCTGTTTGGCATTTTTGCCATTGTGGCCCTGGCGATAAACATTGCCCTGATCATCGGCACATTGTCTCTGCTGCAGGCGACACTGACCTTGCCCGGAATTGCCGGAATTGTTTTGACAATTGGCATGGCGGTCGATGCGAATGTATTGATTTTTGAACGTATTCGAGAAGAAATACGATCTGGAAAGACACCAATCGCTGCCATTGACGTTGGGTATTCGCGCGCATTATCGACCATTCTTGATGCCAATATCACCACGTTTATCGCCGCTTTTATACTGTTCTCGCTTGGGTCCGGACCTGTACGTGGTTTTGCCGTCACCCTGTCAATCGGAATTATAACCTCCGTATTCACAGCTTTCACCTTAACCCGTCTACTGGTTTCCTTGTGGGTTAAACATAAACGCCCATCAAAAATTCCAATTTAAGAACCTGGGGAACAACGCACGTGATTTTGCTTAAATTAGTCCCGACAGACACCAGAATTCCGTTTTTGCACCTGCGCAAAATCTGTTTGATAGTCTCCGGCGCAATGGCTGCAGCTTCCATTGTTCTGCTGCTTGTACTTGGCCTCAATTTTGGTATTGATTTCAAAGGCGGCACGCTAATGGAAGTACGGACCACGGCTGCAGTCGCGGATATTTCAGATATCCGTAAAAAAGTGGGTGCAGTGGGTTTGAGTGATGTTCAAATTCAGGAATTTGGTGCACCCAATGAGGTTCTCATTCGCGTTGGGCAGCAATCCGGCGGCGAAAAAGCTCAGCAGGAAGTTGTCAAAAAAGTTAAAGCCGCACTGGGCGCAAGCGTTGAATTCCGCCGCGTGGAGGTTGTGGGCCCAACGGTCAGTGGTGAATTAATACAATCCGGTATTATCTCTGTTATTTCGGCCATTTTTGCTGTTCTGATCTATATCTGGTTTCGCTTTGAATGGCAGTTTTCCATCGGTGCAGTTGCCGCTCTGGTTCATGACGTTGTGTTGACCATCGGGCTGTTTTCCGTCCTGCAACTGGAATTCAATCTGTCTATTATCGCAGCTATCCTTACCATTGTCGGCTATTCTCTAAATGATACGGTTGTGGTTTTTGACCGGGTGCGGGAAAACCTGCGCAAGTACAAAAAAATGCCAATGGTTGACCTGCTCAATCTGTCGATAAATAATACCTTGTCGCGAACCGTCTTAACCTCGGTTACAACTTTACTCGCATTGATTGCTCTTTATGTTTTTGGCGGCGAAGTTATTAGAGGCTTCACATTCGCCATGATCTGGGGAGTTGTGATTGGTACTTATTCTTCGGTTTTTATCGCTTCTCCTATTCTTTTGGCTTTGGATGTAAAGCGCAACTGGACCGGGACAAAAATAGCCAAGGCGGATGAAAAACCCGCCATAAACTAGTCTATGGCTGAAACGACAAAATACCCGGGGCAGGCACCAATATCGGATTATGGTAACGGTGGTTTCCGGTTTGCCGGGATTTCTCATCAGGGGTCATTATTACTGTTACCAGGCGGTATCTATGCCTGGAATGTGATTGATTTTTCACAACTGAATAAAGATGACTTTCATCTGGTTTTTGACCATGCTGCAAAAATCGATTTTCTTCTGCTCGGCTGCGGGACTCACCTTTTAAATCCAGATGCGGATATCCGCCATGCGTTTGACGCTCACGATATCGGGTTGGAATTCATGAGCACCGGTGCCGCTGTGCGCACCTACAATATTCTGCTGGCCGAAAAACGTAATATAGCCGCCGCTGTCATAGCCGTGGAAAATCCGTAAACCGGAAAATGCCACAGGGAAGGGCTTATAATTTGCCTCAACCGGATACAAGCCAGAACTATTGCGCCAATCAGGTGAGGGCGTTTGATAAAGATCGCTATCTGGCCATTTTGCTGGCTCCATCGGCCGCACGCGAGAATTTGTTTGCGCTTTATGCCTTTAATATTGAAATCGGAAAAATTCGCGAAGGTGTCAGTGAGGCCCTGTTGGGAGAGATGCGCCTGACCTGGTGGCGAGAGGCTATTGAAGCAATCTACCACGGGGACGTCGGCGATCACCCTGTTGTGCAGGCTTTAGAGCGTACAATCGTTGAGTGTGTGCTGCCGAAACAGCCATTTCTGGATCTTTTGGGCGCCCGTCAATTTGATCTGTATGAAACGCCCATGAAAACGGTTGCTGAATTTGATGCCTATGCCGGCGCAACCTCATCAGTGCTGTTCCAGCTGGCCGGCTTTATTGTTGGCGGGCAGGCAGCGGAAAAAGCGGCCAATGCCAGCGGTCATGCCGGTGTTGCTTATGCCCTGCAGGGACTTATCCGTGCCGCTCCCATTCACGCCCAACGTGGTCAGCTCTACCTTCCATTGGAAGTGCTGGAACATTCCGGCGTGTTATTGAGGGATTATTTTTCAGCGACAATGACACCGGCCCTGGCTGCAGCCTTTCGTGAACTTCACGATATTGCCCATTATCATCTGGCGCTTGCAGAAGAACACCTGGCAACTGCCCCAGTTGCTGTGTTTCCGGCTTTTCTGCCCGCCAGCCTGATAAAACCCTACCTCAAGAAAATTTCCACTCACTCCTATGATCCGTTTGCCAAACCCATAGAAATCTCTCAAATGGTCCGGCAGTGGCGGTTGTGGCGCACGGCGGGCAAGGGTAGGCTTGGGTAATTATGAAGTGGCATTGTTTCCGGTTTGCTTGAGCCAGACATCAAAGTGTTCTAATGCGCGCGCACTCACAGCTTGACGTCTCGCCCGGGTTTTTTCCTTACCGCGCAGACGTTTTCCGTCAACGGGTTTGGGGGGGGCGATTTCGGGAAACAATCCGAAGTTGACATTCATCGGTTGAAAACTCTTAGGCCCCGCTTCAGTATCACCGGCAAGATGGCCTCCGGTTATGTGATTGAGCAGGGCACCATGTGCCGTTGTCACCGGCGGTGGAACAGCTGGCTGTTGATGCAAGTCGCAGGAGGCAAAGTAACCGGCAAGCAGTCCGATTGCAGCACTTTCGATATAGCCTTCAACCCCGGTAATCTGTCCGGCAAAGCGCAAGCGCCTGTCGTTGTGCAGTCGCAATTCACTGTTGAGCACTTTGGGACTGTTGAGGAAGGTGTTGCGATGCAGACCACCGAGCCGGGCGAATTGCGCGTTCTCGAGCCCCGGTATCATCTGAAAAATCTCGGTCTGGGCGCCATATTTCAATTTGGTTTGAAAACCCACCATATTATAGAGGCTGCCGAGTGCATTATCCTGACGCAATTGTACTATGGCATGAGCTTTAACCTGCGGGTTATGCGGATTGGTGAGGCCTACAGGCTTCATTGGGCCAAAACGCAAGGTTTCGCGACCGCGCCCGGCCATGATTTCAATCGGCAGGCAGCCTTCGAAATAAGGTGTTCCTTCCCACTCTTTGAATTCGGTTTTTTCGGCCGCGCACAGCGCATCCAAAAATCCGTTGTATTGTTCTTCTGTCATCGGGCAGTTGATATAATCGGCACCGGTGCCTCCGGGGCCTTCCTTGTCGTAGCGTGATTGAAACCAGCAGATATCGAAATTGATGCTGTCTTTATAAATGATCGGCGCTATTGCATCAAAAAAGGCAAGCTCGTCTTCCCCGGTTAACGATTGAATAGCCTCGCCCAGACTTTTGGAGGTAAGCGGCCCGGTGGCGATAATGACATTTGTCCACTCAGGCGGCGGCGTCCCGGTTACTTCGCCGCGTTCGATGCTGATCAGGGGATGCTGATTGAGGATTTTGGTGACTTCATCGGAAAAGCCGTCCCTGTCCACTGCAAGAGCGCCACCGGCGGGAAGTTTGTGTAAATCAGCAGCGCGCATAATGATGGAATTGGCGTGGCGCATCTCCTCATGCAACAGTCCAACCGCATTGTTCTGCCAGTCATCAGAACGAAAAGAATTCGAACACACCAGCTCCGCCAAACCATCAGTCTGGTGTGCATCGGTTTTTTGATGCGGACGCATTTCATGCAGGATTACATCTATGCCACGTTGGGCGATTTGCCAGGCGGCTTCCGAGCCTGCAAGGCCGCCACCGATGATATGAATGAGGTTCAAAATAATTTCCTTTGAATTATTCGGCTGCCTGCGAGGCGCGATTGGTTTTGGACAGGACGTCTTTCAGATACTGCCCGGTATAGCTGCGTTTGATTTTTGCCACTGCTTCGGGCGTGCCGGCCGCCACCAGTTCACCACCGCCATCACCGCCTTCAGGACCGAGATCGAGAATCCAGTCGGCAGTTTTGATGACTTCAAGATTATGTTCAATCACCACAACAGAGTTGCCCTGATCAACCAGTTCATGCAGCACTTCGAGCAGCTTGGCCACGTCGTGAAAATGCAGCCCTGTTGTCGGCTCATCGAGAATATAAAGCGTTCTGCCGGTGGCGTGTTTGGCCAGCTCCTTGGCCAGCTTAACCCGTTGCGCTTCACCGCCCGACAAGGTGTTTGCCTGTTGTCCAACCTTGATGTATCCCAGACCAACGCGCTTCAGGGTCACCAGCTTTTCACGAATTGTCGGCACTGCTTTGAAAAACTCAGCGCCTTCCTCAACCGTCATGTCGAGAACGTCGGCGATTGATTTGCCGCGAAATTTTATCTCGAGGGTTTCGCGGTTATAACGTTTCCCCCGGCATTGATCGCAGGTGACATAAACATCGGGTAAAAAATGCATTTCGATTTTTATAACCCCGTCGCCCTTGCAGGCTTCACAGCGCCCGCCCTTGACGTTGAACGAAAACCGGCCGGGCTTGTAGCCGCGACTGCGCGCTTCGGGCAATTCTACATACCATTCGCGGATGGGGGTGAACGCTCCGGTATAAGTTGCCGGATTGGAGCGCGGGGTGCGGCCGATAGGCGATTGGTCAATATCAATGATTTTATCGAGATGTTGCAGGCCTTCGATATGGTCATGTTCGCCGGGATGCGCGCGCGCATTGTTGAGCGCGCGCGCGGTGGCCTTGTAAAGCGTATCAATCAACAAGGTGGATTTGCCGCCGCCCGATACGCCGGTAACGCAGGTGAAGGTGCCAAGGGGAATTTCTGCCGTGATGTTTTTAAGATTATTTGCCCGCGCCCCGACAATCCTGATTAAACGGCTCTTGGTGATTTT
>CAZVAZ010000039.1:0-14505 GCA_964625235.1 uncultured Hyphomicrobiales bacterium | reverse complement strand
ATGCTTTATGGTGCACAAGGCAATACGTATAGGTAAATTTAGCGACACAAAATAACCCGGACCAAAAATCGCCGGTTTTTCCCGCAAAACAAAGCGTAATTACTAACAGGGCATTGCAAAGACAGGCACTCAAATGGCAAAAAGAATAATTATCCTTATCCCCGCCCGCATGGCATCTACCCGGCTGCCGGGAAAACCCCTGGCAGATATTGCCGGTGAGGCGATGATTACCCATGTCTGGCGCCGCGCCATTGAGGCCAATATTGGTGATGTGGTGGTGGCGGCAGGAGAAGAAGAAATTGCTGCGGCCATTCGTAAGGCCGGCGGTAAGGCTGTGGTGACAACAGGTGCTCATGAAAGCGGCTCCGACCGGATTTATGAAGCACTTGAGCGCGTTGACGCTGGCAATAAATACGATATCGTCGTAAATCTGCAAGGCGACCTGCCGCTATTGGCACCGCAGGCTATAGCCCGTTGTATTGACCCCTTGAAACAGCCTGCCGTTGATATTGCCACCCTTGGTGCTGTGATTACCGAACCAGCTGAGATTGGTAATCCCAATGTGGTCAAAATTATCACCAGCGACGATTGCGACAACCTCAATTCTGCCAGCATAGTGCGGGCAAAGGATTTTGCCCGCCTGTTACCGCCTGATTTTCGCGGCGTTCACATTCACCATATTGGTATCTATGCATATCGGCGCACAGCCATTAAAACATTCGTGTCACTGCCGCAAAGTGCGCGCGAAAATCAAATGCGGCTGGAGCAGCTGCGCGCACTTGATGCAGCTATGCGAATTGACGCAGCGATGGTAGAAGAAGTGCCTTTCGGCATTGATACGCCCGAAGATCTGGAAAAAGCTAGAAAACTGATGAGTAAATCGAAGTCATGAACAAAACCGGTAAAATAGCCTTTCAGGGCGAATTGGGGGCAAATTCACATATCGCCTGTGCCCAGGCCTTTCCGCATCTGGACCCGCTGCCATGTCGAACATTCGAGCGGGCTTTGAACGCCATCGCCGATGGCCGTGCAGAAATTGGTATGATTCCCATTGAAAACTCGGTTGCCGGACGCGTCGGTGATATTCACCACCTGCTGCCGGGTGCGGGACTTTATATTCAGGGCGAATACTTCATGCCCCTGCATCATCAGTTGCTGGGTCTCAGCCACGCAAACATTGACGACATCAAAACCGTTCACAGCCATATCGTAGCCTTGGGCACCTGCCGCAAAATGATCAGCGAACTCGACCTTGAACCGGTGGTGTCTGTGGATACCGCTGCTGCTGCCAATATGGTTTCTCAAGCCAACGATCCCACTAAAGCAGCCATAGCCTCAACACTCGCCGCCGAGGTCTACGGCCTCAAAGTGTTGCGGGAAAATGTCGAAGATGAAGAACACAATACAACGCGGTTTTTAATTCTGTCGAAAGAACCCGATGATGCCGAGCCCGAAGAGGAGCATGTGGTCACCAGCTTTGTTTTCAAGGTACGCAATGTTCCCGCCGCACTTTATAAAGCTCTTGGCGGTTTTGCCACCAACAACGTCAATGTCACCAAACTGGAATCATACCAGCTCGAAGGCGCCTTCACCGCCACCCAGTTTTATGCCGACATCGAAGGCCACCCCGCCAACAGATCGGTAAGGCTTGCTCTGGAGGAACTGGAGTTTTACACCACAGAGCTTAATGTGCTTGGCATCTATAAAGCCCACCCGTTTCGCACAGCACAACGCGATTAAGACCCTCAGGCCTCCTCAACAAAATACCGGATGAGGTGGTGGGCGATGGCATATTTGTGCGGCACAATCAACCCGTCGCGATGCGTGTTGTCAAACATCGAACGAACCTCATTGCGGGAAAACCAGCGCGCATGTTCAATTTCATGATCATCAATGTGGATATCGTAGTTTAGCGCTTCACCATGACAGCCAATCATTAAGGTGCTGGGAAACGGCCACGGCTGACTGGTGTGATAGGAAACGGCGCCGACATCAATGCGGGTTTCTTCTTTAATTTCACGCCGCACCGCTTCTTCAATTGTCTCGCCTTGATCAACAAAGCCGGCAAGGGTTGAATATTGCCCCTGATTATAATTGGCATCTCGCCCCAGCAAGCACTCGTCCCCGTGTACAATAAGCATGATGACAACGGGATCGGTACGGGGAAAATGATTGGTATGACAGGTGTGGCAATGACGCCTGATGCCACCTTCCATCGACACCGATGGAGCCCCGCAGGTTGAGCAGAACTGATGCGAGCGGTGCCATGACGTCATCGATTTACCTAGCGCCAGTATGCTCAAATCCGGATTGCGCACGAGACCTTGCAGGCCGACGCTGCGAAGGTCGATGAATTTTCCAATATCGCTGTAAAGATCAGCCTCGGTGTCAAAATCCTCACCATCGCGATGAATATCACAGACAAAACGGGCATGACCCCCGGCAGTTTTGCCCAACAGATAAAACGCAGAACGATCAATGTGCAGCAAACGGGCATCACTCAAGGCCAGCCAGCCAATTTCACCGGGAGTTGCACGATCACTCAGGGCAATAAGCGGTTTGTCACCCTGAAAGAGTGCCACCCGGGTTTCAGCATCAGCCAGCAATGCCGCCATTAAAGCCGGATCACGGCGCTCAACCTGCGCCCGGTCCAGCGGGTTCCCGCTATAGTATTGAAAATCACTGGTCTCTGGCATGGAGGGAGGGTTCTATCGCCTGTCGAATTCAGAAGCAATCAACCTGTCATGAACAAGACCAAGATGGCAACCTGCAAAACATATCTTAAAGTGAGCGCTCTGCCATGGCGCTCACCACGGACTTGTTTAGCACTGCCACACATGCCATTCTTATGCTGCGGGGTAGCCTCATCGGGACTATTCGGCAAACCATCGGCACAAGGTTAAGTGAATGAACAGGATTAGTCATTTTTTCGCGATGTTTCTGCTGACACTCGTCTGGAGTGCGGCACCCTCAACCGCGCAACAGCGTATCGCTTTGGTTGTCGGCAATTCCAATTATACCAAAATCCAGAGCCTGCCCAACCCTGCCAATGATTCAAAACTGATGGCCCAAACCCTGCGCAAGCTTGATTTTGAAGTTGTTGCTGTCAGCGATGCGGATTTTATCGGCATGCGCCGGGCGGTTAAGGAATTTGGCCGCAAGCTTCGTGCTGCGGGGAAGGATTCGGTTGGCCTTTTTTATTATGCCGGTCATGGTGTTCAGGCCCAGGGGGCAAATTTTCTCATCCCGCTGGGGGCAGAAGTTGATGATGAAGCGGATCTGGAGATTGAGGCAATCTCGGCGTCCGACGTGCTCGCTCAAATGGAGGCTGCAGGTAATACGCTTAATATAGTCATTCTGGATGCCTGCCGCAACAACCCCTACAAAGGAAAAACACGCTCAAACACGCGTGGACTGGCACGAGTGAATGCAGCCTCTGGATCTCTGGTGGCTTTTGCCGCAGCCCCGGGACAAGTGGCAGCCGATGGCACCGGTGACAACTCGCCCTATACCAAAGCACTGGTCGAGGCCATGCAGATACCGGGATTGTCAGTTGAGCAGATGTTTAAAAAAGTGCGGGTTTCGGTCGAAGCTCAAACCAACAATCAACAAACACCGTGGGAAGAATCTTCCCTGCGCGGTGATTTTTATTTCAATCCTGTTTCGGCACCACTTGCCAACAATGCGGTTGGCCATCCTCAGGTTTTACCGCAGGTTGCCAAGGACAATACAGCGGCACAAACTGAAGCGCTGTTCTGGAAAAGTGTCAAGGACAGCAATGACCCCGATGTTTTTGCAGCCTATCTGGAGACATATCCCAAGGGCACATTTGCCGGACTTGCCAGAATATTGATGAAAAACCTGAGGCGCGATGCAAAACCGGCCAAGACTGATGTTACCGCTGAAAAAAATAATCAGGTGGTGGCAAGCCTGCAGCCGTCCGTCGCCCCGCCACTTCCTTCTGCAGCTTCTCCGACGGGCCTTTCCCGGGCAATACCGCCTCAGCTGCCAACACAAAAATCAGTGCGCGAGCGCACGTTGATTTTGCAGCGGGAGTTAACCCGCCTGGGCTGCCGACCGGGAAGAATTGATGGAAAATGGGGCCCGAAAGGGCGGCGGGCGCTCACGCGCTTCAAGCGTTATGCGGGTCTGAACCTGCCTTTTGACGACCTGTCGACTGAGGTTATGGAAGCAGCACAAAAGCAACCCGCCAATGTGTGTCCAGCACCCGTTCTCGCCAAAAAACCAAAAACCGTACCGGCGGTGAAATCCAAGCCCAAACCAGCGCCACAGCGCACATACGGTGTTCAAAACAAAACCAAAAAGGAATGGCAGGACTGCGTTATAGATTCCATGGTGCCAAATCCTATTGTGAGCAGTGAGGAATGTTAAATAAACCACCGTGCATTTCATTCTGTGACAACCGACGGTTTGCCATCGCATGTCTCGTTCACAATGAAATACAGGCAGAATATCGGTAAAAACCACGATATTTTAAATAACCCCTGAATTCAACACTTGCCTTTCTGTGCCAGTCGTTTGATAACCTGCTTTGGGAGGTTGGCTATGGACGTGTCCCTCGCCAACCGGGTCAGATCCGGAAGGAAGCAGCCCTAACGAGTTTGATGCGGGTCATTGGTTCAGCCTCCCACTAAAGCGTGTCACCGATAAGTGGATACCGGTTATCGGATAAATGACGCGCTGGATCAATGCGGACCGGGGACAAAATTCCTGAAATAACGAACATGGTCAAAAAAGCCAAAAAACCAAAGCCTGAAGCCGCCGTCAAATCAGATGATACGGCGGGTTACACCGTTCTTGCCCGTAAATACCGGCCCCAGACATTTGATGATCTCATTGGCCAGGATGCCATGGTACAGACGCTTGCCAATGCGTTTGAAACCGGGCGTATTGCGCAAGCCTATATGCTCACCGGTGTGCGCGGTATCGGCAAAACCACCACCGCCCGGTTGATTGCACGCGCACTCAATTACCAGATTGACGGCAGGCAAGACAGCGGTCCCACGGTTGATTTTTCAGTGCCGGGAATTCATTGCGCCGAGATCATGGCCTCGCGTCATGTGGATGTGCTGGAAATGGATGCAGCCTCAAACACCGGTATTGATGATATCCGTGAGATTATTGAAAGCGTGCGCTACCGGCCTGTTTCGGCGCGCTATAAAGTCTATATCATCGATGAAGTTCACATGCTGTCGCGTCAGGCCTTCAATGGCCTGCTCAAAACCCTGGAAGAGCCGCCCGAACACGTAAAATTTGTCTTTGCCACCACTGAAATCCGCAAAGTTCCGATAACCGTTTTATCGCGCTGCCAGCGTTTTGACCTGCGCCGGGTTGATGCCGATCTGCTGATTGAGAATTTTCGCCAGATTGTTATCGCAGAAGGTGCCGAAGCCGATGGCGCCGCTTTGGCTGAAATTGCCCGTGCTTCTGAAGGCTCCGTGCGCGATGGACAATCCCTGCTCGATCAGGCAATCGCTTATGGCCACGGCAAGGTTGTCGGTGATGACGTTCGCAAAATGCTGGGGCTGGTGGACCGCACCCGTATCATTGATTTGTTCTCGCTGGTCATGAAGGGTGAGGCCGGGCCTGCTTTGATTGAACTGAAATCGCAATATGAAGCAGGAGCCGATCCCGCGGTTATCATCTCCGATCTGGCCTCACTGGTCCATTGGATAACCCGGCTCAAACTGATCAAAGATGCAAGTCTCGATGCCACTATGTCTGAAGCCGAAATAGTTGAAGGCACCAAACTGGCCGAAAATCTTGGCATGGCGGTCCTGTCGCGCAGCTGGCAGATGTTGCTCAAAGGCATAGCCGAGGTCAACAATGCCCCCAACGCGCTTGCTGCCGCCGACATGATCCTGGTACGCCTCGCTTATGCCGCCGACCTGCCAACGCCTGAAGACATCATCAAAAAGCTTAAAGGTGAAAATGCGGCGACAAATCCAAAAGCCCCAACACAAAGTGCCGCACCCACTCCGCAGGCTCCGGTTAATCAGGTCCGGCCCGAGCCTTCGCGAACCGCACCCGATACCGGTGCGGTTGCCGTGCCGTTGCGCGATGAAACATCGGTGGAACCCGCATCAGAGCTTAATCAGCCGCCCGCACTCAACAGCTTTCAGGACGTTGTTGATCTCGCCGGTGTCAAAAGAGATATCAGGTTAAAATCGGCACTGGAACGTTTCGTTCGTCTGGTGAAATTTGCACCCGGTGCGATTGATATCCAGCTGGTGGGCGGTGCACCTCAGGATTTGGCCAATGAACTGGGCCGCAAACTCAACCAGTGGACCCGGCAGCGCTGGATTATTGCCGTTAGCAAAGAAGCCGGTCAACAAACCCTTTATGAGCAGACAAATGCCCGCGAACAGGCCCTGTTAAAACAGGCGGGCGAGGATGATCTCGTGCGTGCAGCCCTGGAGCAGTTTCCCGGCGCACAAATTGTCACCGTCAGGGACGTATTTGAAATAGAGCAGGAAATGGCCGCCGACCCGGACCTTGAAACAGGTCTGGATGACAATGATTAAAACACGAACAAAGGAATTAGCTGATTATGAAAGACCTTGCCGGATTGATGAAACAGGCCCAGGAAATGCAATCGCGCATGGGCAGTATGCAGGCGGAACTTGATGATCTGGAAATTACCGGCTCATCGGGTGCGGGCCTGGTGAAGGTGACGCTCACTGGTAAGGGGAACCTGAAAAACCTCGACGTTGATGCCAGCCTGATAAAGCCGGAAGAAAAGGAAATCCTTGAAGACCTCATTGTTGCCGCCCACGCCGATGCCAAAGCCAAATCGGAAAAAGCCGCCGCCGACAAAATGAAGGAAGTTATGGGAGATATTCCCATGCCGCCTGGTTTCAATCTTGGAATGTAGGCTATGAGCCAGCGTGTCACCGGCGTTGAAATTGAAAGACTTATCCAGCTTCTGGCCAAACTGCCGGGTCTGGGCCCGCGCTCGGCCCGGCGTGCAGCTTTGCATCTGATCAAGAAAAAAGAACAATTGCTGGCACCACTACAAATGGCCATTGGCGATACGCTGGAAAAAGTCGGCATGTGCTCAACATGCGGTAATATCGACAGTATTGATCCCTGCACTGTGTGCGTCGACCCGCGCCGTGATCAAACCATCATCTGTGTGGTTGAAGAAGTTGGCGACCTGTGGGCTTTAGAGCGCGCTGCTGCCTACAAAGGACAATATCACGTGCTCGGCGGAACCCTGTCTGCAATTGACGGCATCGGCCCCGAAGACCTCAATCTGCCCAAACTGATTGCCCGTGTGGGTGAAGAGAGTATTGCAGAGGTGCTGCTGGCCATGAACGCCACCGTCGATGGCCAGACCACAGCGCACTATATTACCGACCAGCTCGACAACCACAATGTCAAAGTCTCGCGCCTGGCCCATGGTGTTCCCGTCGGCGGTGAGCTCGACTACCTCGACGAAGGCACACTTGCTGCTGCGATCAAGGCAAGGCGACCATTTTAAGTCGGGGTGTCAAATATCCCTTCCAGCGTGACCATATCGCGTGAATACCGGTTGAATTATGTTCGTTTTCAATCTCAGATAGTTGTCTAACATATTGAAATATAACTAAAAAATCGCAGATTAACCAATCGTTAAGGTTGTTCTTTCACCACCGGTATACGTTCACGAAATTACCTCAATAATACCCGCGGAAGATCATCCCTTCGCCTTTTGTTGTGCTTCTTTCAGCCATAAATGGGCTTCACCATGATGTTTCAGGCCGGATGAACCGGACCTGAGGTCTTCCCGGCGGAGGTTTTCCCGGCGGCGGACCAGAGTAAACATCTGACATGGAGTACAGTAACATGAAAAAGACCCCAATTCTTTTTGTAGCAGCCCTTTTTGTCTCAACGGCAGCCTATGCTGGAAGCGACAATTTCGACAAGGCGGATGCCAACGGCGATGGCAGAGTAACGTTTGAGGAACTGGTGGCTGCCATGCCCGGAGTTACTGAGGATAAATTTAAAGCTGCAGACACCAATGGCGATGGCGCCTTGTCATCAGAAGAATATGCAGCAGCAATGAAGTAGGTTTTTGGGCACAAACCTATAGCATATCTTTAGAACTCATCAATAATTCTGCTCCGCTGTAATCGGCAGCGGAGCAGTGTCAACAGAACATAAAGCGCTTTTCTTTTTGGTGCAATACGACCTTCCGGCAACTTTTAAAGGTGTCATTTCGCGGCTCAAGGCGGGGACGGTGCGACTGATACGGCCATCCTCTGGAGCATTTCTCAAGACAGTAACTCAGGCCTCTTTCACATTTTCAACAAGTGTTACCGGTTTTATGTCGGCAATTGGCTGCACATCTTCTTCGCTCGGACCCGGCAGGTCGACATTTGCAATCAATTCACCGCGCTTTGTTATTTTCCCCGTAGAGGTCAGAATTTCCTTTATATCCTTGCCGGATTGCTCGAAGTGACGATCAAGGTTTTCGACGCGTTTTTGCAGCAGCACCACGTCCTTTATCATCTTGGATACTTCGGTCTGGATGCGTGAGGCTTCTTCGCGCATCCTGGCATCCTTGAGGATGGCCTGCATGGTTGAAATCGCCAGCATCATCATGTTGGGTGAGACAATGACTATGCGGGCGCGGTAGGCTTTCTGGATAATGTCGTCAAACATTTCATGCAAATCGGCATAAAGCGATTCTGAAGGCACAAACAGCATGGCTGTGTCCTGGGTCTCACCGGGGATAAAATATTTTTCGGAAATATCCTTGATGTGATGGCCCACATCCTTGCGCACCCGGGCAACGGCTTCTTTCTTGAGTTCAGCCGTATCCGCTGATTTTAACAGCTCGAACGATTCCAGTGGAAATTTGGCATCGATAACAATGCTTGCTGATGAATTGGGCAGATGGATCAAACAGTCCGGTTGCTTGCCGTTTGAGAGTTTGGCCTGAAACGTATAGGCGTTTTTGGGCAGGCCATCTTCAATAATCGCTTCCATGCGGCCCTGACCAAAGGCTCCGCGCTGCTGCTTGTTGCTTAAAATATCCTGCAACCCCACAACCTGGCTGGAAAGTTCGGAGATATTCTTCTGCGCCCGGTCAATAATCACCAGTCTTTCGTTGAGCAGATTGAGATTGGCAGTGGTGGTCTTGGCATTTACCTCAAGGTTTTGCCCCATGCGATGGCTGACCTGATCCAGCCGTTCGCCTAACAGATTGAGATTATGGCTGGTTCTTTTGGAGTTGGTTTCAAGGTTTTCACCCATGGCCTGGCTCACCTGGGCCAGACGCTCATTGAGGTTGCGCGAGATTTCAGCAGAAGTGGTTGAACTGGCATCATTTAAAGATTGCAATCGTCCGGTCATCTCGCTTTGCAGGCGCATAAATTCGTTAAGTTGGCTGTGAACCGCTGCAGCGCGCCGCTTTGAAGCCCGCATGGCTGAAAAGCCCATGAAGAAGAAAACCACAACCACCAGCGCGCCCACGGCCAAACCGGCCTCAAACAGGGTAATGATCTGGTCACCAATACGACCGACAGGCATGTAAATATCAAAAGGCATGATTTTATTCTAACTGATTCGCGCAATCTTATCTCATAGCACAAAGCAAAAGTTGACGTTTGGCACAAGCTGCCTTATCTCACCCCCATGACAGTTTTACCCATCCTTATCATTCCAGATAAAACGCTCAAAATGATCTCAAAACCGGTTGAGCGCGTGGATGATGAATTACGAAAATTACTCGATGATATGTGCTCCACCATGTATGCAGCGCCCGGTATCGGCCTGGCTGCCGTTCAGGTCGGCATACTCAAACGCGCAGTTGTGATTGATGTCTCGCGCGATGAAGATGAGCGCGAACCACAGCATTTCATCAATCCCGAAATAACCTGGGTGTCAGACGAGGTTTCAACCTACGATGAAGGCTGTCTGTCTATCCCGGAAATCTATGAAGAAGTAGAACGCCCGAGCCGGTGCCGGGTAAGCTTTCTGGATTATGATGGCGCCGAGCAGGAGCTTGAATGTGATGGCCTGCTGTCAACGTGTATTCAACATGAAGTTGATCACCTCGACGGCATCCTGTTTCTGGATCATATCTCGCGCCTGAAAAGAGACCGGATCACCAAGAAGTTCATCAAGGCAAAACGGCTGGAAAAAACGGGCTAGACCGGTTTTCTAACGAGAGGACTGAGAAGCGTCTTATGCAGGCTCTAAAGATCATTTTCATGGGCACACCGGAATTTTCGGTTCCCGCATTGACCAGCCTTATCGATGCCGGCCATGACATTGTTGCGGTTTATTCCCAGCCACCGCGTAAATCCGGGCGCGGCATGACGAAACGCCTGTCGCCCGTCCATCACTATGCCCAGGACAACGGATTAACGGTTTTAACGCCGCAGAATTTTAAACAGGCAGCCGCAATACAGACTTTTTCAGACCATGGCGCAGATGTCGCTGTCGTGGTGGCTTACGGCCTTATATTACCCGGAGAAATTCTGACGGCCCCGCGCTATGGCTGCCTCAATATTCATGCGTCTTTGCTGCCGCGCTGGCGTGGTGCTGCACCTATTCAGCGCGCGATTATGGCCGGTGATACTCATACCGGTGTGACCATCATGCAGATGGATGAAGGCCTCGATACCGGGCCCATGATCATGACGCATAAGATTGCCATAACCTGTGACACAACCGCAGGCACATTGCATGATGAACTCAGCCGGGTTGGTGGAAATCTTGTGGTGACCGCCCTTGAACGTCTGGCAAAAGGGGGACTTACAGCAATACCGCAAGGCAATGAAGGTATTACTTACGCGCAAAAAATCACAAAATCAGAAGGCCGCATCATCTGGAACAAAAGCGCTGAAGAAATCGACCGCCATATTCGCGGGCTCACCCCCTGGCCGGGTGCCTGGTTTGAAGCTGAACACTCAGGTAAACGTTTTCGAATTAAAGTGACAAAAGCCAGCGTGACCAAAGGCGAGGGCGCTTCAGGCCTCATACTCGAAACTCCACTTGTGGTTGCCTGTGGCAGCGGTGCTTTGCGTATTGAACAGGTGCAGCGTGAAGGTAAATCAATTGCCAGTACCGAGGATTTTTTGCACGGCTTCACCCTCGCGCCCGGAACGGTTCTGGATTAGATCATGCCAAGGTTTTGCATAATAACAGAATATGACGGCACACCGTTTGTCGGCTGGCAGCGGCAGGAAAACGGACCATCTGTTCAAACCACCCTGGAGCGTGCGGTGGAGAAGATGACGGGCGAGGAAGTGGCGGTCTATGGAGCGGGTAGAACCGATGCCGGTGTTCATGCCTGTGGTCAGGTCGCCCATTTCGATCTTTCACGCGACTGGTTGCCGGAAAAAATTCGCGATGGTCTGAATTATTATCTTAAACCTGATCCTGTAGCGATACTCGGTTGCAAGGTCGTGGCAGCCGGATTTGACGCGCGTTTTGATGCCATCAAACGTCACTATCTTTATCGCATTACCAACCGTCGTGCCCCCCTTGCCCTTGACGGCACCAGAGCCTGGGCGGTGAAAACGCCGCTGGATCATAACGCCATGGATGAGGCTGCGCAGTATCTCATCGGCAAACATGACTTCACAACCTTCAGGTCCGCTCACTGTCAGGCTAAATCAGCGCTTAGAACCCTTGAAGAAGTGAAAGTTGCGCGCAACGGTGACAGTATTGAAATAGCTGTCAATGCACGTTCGTTCCTGCATAATCAGGTACGTTCAATTGTCGGCAGTCTCAAAATGGCCGGTGAGGGTAAATGGCAGCCGGACCACCTGGCAAAGATCCTTGCCGTCAAAGACCGGGCAGCCTGTGGGCCGGTAGCCCCGGCGCACGGTCTTTATTTCATGCAGGTGGATTACCCCATTAACCGGCTGAAAATCCCTTGAATAAGCAGGCTGAAAACAAGGTCAAAAGCGACGATTAATACAGCCGCGGCAGTGGTTGCCTCCAACACTGTTTTGGCAATATACCAGCGAAAATAAAGTATAAATAAAACAGCAAACAGGTTGATGGTTGCGGCCATTTGTGTGGAAATTATACCAGAAAAATACAGCACAGCCGCCGGTGTCAGAGCCAGACTGATAAACAGTGAACTCCAGTTGTAGATTGCAATGTAGGGAACGTACTTCGGCCACAGGCCCAGCAGCCGGGTAATAAGTATCATGGCCACAGGAAAGATTACCCACTCGAGCCCCAATAAAGTAACCCTGGCTGCAACAAAGCCAGTGCTGATAACCGGAACACTGCCCAGCATATTTATTTGGTGAGTAATCTCGATTTCCTGCAAGGCATAGAGCACATAGAAAGGCGCAATCAGCACAACCGCCAGAAACGAGCGCCAGAAGCCATCTATGGTAACGTCGAAAAACTGCAAGCCGCGCACATCGCGCTTGGCCAGCAAAAAGCTTCCAATCAATGCGTTGCGAATTTCTGAATACATCAACATGGCAGTCTCTCAGGCCCGCAAAACATCAGCGGTGATTTAAGAAAAATAACGATCAAGCAAATCCTGGTATATGTCTGTTACGATTTCCAGGTTTTCAATATTTGCCCGTTCATCAATCCCGTGAATATTTTCCGCTACCGCGCCAAATTCTATCACCGGGCAATAATTCGTGATGAACCGTGCATCCGACGTACCACCCCCGGTTGACAGCTCTGGTGCCACGCCGGTTTTTGCGGTGATTGAGGCACAGACATCGGCAACAAAATCATCCCGCTTGGTCAAAAAGCTGTCGCCGGAGGCCTGAAATGAAAGCTGGATATCTCCACTTTGTGTTTCAGCCGCCTCGCCGCAGAGTGTGGTGATGTGGGCGGCAATACTGTCGCTGTTATAAGTGTCATTATAGCGAATGTTGAACCGTGCTTCGGTTTTAGCCGGAATAACATTGCTTGCCGGATTGTTGGTATCAATGGCGGTTATTTCCAGATTGCTGGGCTGGAAATGTTCGTTGCCGCTATCCAGTGTTTCCGAATTCAGGCGATCAAGGATGCGCACCATCAAATCAAGGGGATTTCTGGCTTTTTGCGGGTAAGCCACATGGCCCTGAATACCTTCTACAATCAAATGGCCGTTTATGCTGCCACGGCGACCTATTTTGATCATGTCGCCAACGGTGCTGACACTGGTGGGTTCACCGACGATGCAATGATCGGGGGTGTGATTATTGTCCGCCATCCACTTCAACACCTTGACCGTACCATTGAGCGCGGGGCCTTCTTCATCACCGGTAATCAGCAGGCTGATAGAACCCTCAAAGTTGCCGGACCTGGCATCTGAAAACCGTTTGAAAGCGGCGATAAAACAGGCAATGCCGCCTTTCATGTCAGACGCCCCGCGGCCATATAAAAAGCCGTCTTCAATGAAAGCGGAAAACGGCGGGTGGCTCCAGTCGTCTTCATTACCCGGTGGCACCACATCAGTGTGACCGGCAAAACAGAAGTGGGGTGAACCTGAACCGATGCGGGCAAACAGATTGTCTACGTCGGGCGTATTGCCATCACTGAAGGCCAATCGGGTGCACTCAAAACCAAGGGCTTCGAGAACTTCCTGCAACCCGACTAATGCACCACCTTCTTCAGGAGTTACGCTGGGGCATTTCACCAACATGGCAAGGAGTGAGACAGGGTTGCTGGCATCAAGGGCCATCGTCAGTCCCGTAAAAGATCATTGATGGAAGTTTTGGACCGCGTTTGCGCATCAACGGTTTTGACAATAACGGCGCAATAAAGTGAAGGCCCCGGTGAGCCATCAGGCAGAGGTTTGCCGGGAATATTGCCGGGTACGACAACCGAAAAGGGTGGTACTTCACCGATGTGAATCTCGCCGGTCTGACGATTGATAATCTTGGTGGAGGCGGAAATAAACACGCCCATGGATAAAACCGTACCTTCGCCGATCCTCACGCCCTCAACCACTTCAGAGCGCGCACCAATAAAACAATTGTCCTCGATAATCACCGGCCCCGCCTGCAAGGGTTCAAGCACACCGCCAATGCCAACACCGCCGGAGAGATGGCAGTTTTTGCCAATCTGGGCGCAAGAACCTACGGTAACCCAGGTATCCACCATCGAGCCACTGTCCACGTAAGCACCAAGATTAACAAAACTCGGCATCAACACCACGCTTGGCGCAATATAGGCCGAGCGCCGGACAATAGCGCCGGGAACGGCCCTGAAACCGGCCTTGCGAAACGCTTCGCTGTCCCAGCCATCAAATTTGGACGGCACTTTATCCCACCAGTGCGAACCACCGGGACCGCCCGGGATTGGTGCCATATCGTTGATAATGAAAGACAGCAGCACCGCTTTTTTCAGCCATTGATTGACCACCCATGTGCCGTCAGATTTTTCCGCAACCCGCGCCTGGCCACTGTCAAGCAGTTGCAGCGCCTGTTCCACCGCTTCGCGCACCTCGCCACCGGTTTGGGCTGAGAGGTTGCCGCGGTCCTCAAAAGCTGTGTCAATTGTTGCCTGAAGATCTGCGTGGCTCAT
>CAZVAZ010000038.1:0-14628 GCA_964625235.1 uncultured Hyphomicrobiales bacterium | reverse complement strand
GCAAAATTACACCGTGGCCGGAAGGCACAACCGTCATCCAGCTTGGTCAGATCCGGGGGCTGACCCTGAACCGGGTCAAGCTTGGCCTGGCGCGGCTGATCCATACGCGGAACCGAGCGCAAAAGCGCCAATGTATAAGGGTGTCGCGGGTGGTGGTAAATATCTTCAGCGGTGCCGCTTTCGATAATCCGCCCGGCATACATCACATTGACCCGGTCGGCATAACGCGCCACCACACCCAGATTATGAGTAATAATGATCAGGGCAACACCGAGTTCGCGGGTGAGGTCTTTCATCAATTCGAGAATTTGTGCCTGGATGGTTACATCCAGTGCGGTTGTTGGCTCATCGGCAATGATCAATTTGGGGTTGCACGACAGGGCGAGAGCTATCATTACCCGCTGGCGCATGCCGCCACTCAAGTGATGCGGGTATTGTTTCAACCGCCGCCGGCCATCGGAAATGCCAACTTTTTCCAGAAGCTCAAAAGCACGATCATCGGCTTCTTCTTTTGAAAGGCCAAGATGCTGCTGAAGGGTTTCTGTTATCTGCAAGCCAATGGTGAGAACAGGATTGAGCGAGGTCATGGGTTCCTGGAACACCATGGCTATCTTGTTACCGCGCACATTGCGCATTTCCTCATCGCTCAGCGTCGCCAGATCCTGGCCCATAAACCTTATATGCCCCCCCACCACACGGCCGGGAGGGTCAGGTATAAGCCGTAGAATCGACAACGCACTCACTGATTTTCCACACCCGGATTCCCCGACAACGGCCACGGTTTCACCCTCATCCACATCGTAGGTAATGCCGTCAACGGCCTTGACAATTCCCGCAGAAGTGAAGAATTGGGTTTGGAGGTTTTGAACTTCCAGCAACTTCGCCACTAACCAGATACTCCCCGTTTGATTATGGCTTTTAAACCGTATTGTTATCGCAAATCCACCGCTCAATCCATCATGGACACGTTTCCAGCAAAGGACCCCTAAGATTATACTCTAATTTCAGAACACGGACAATGCAATAGACATCAAAATTTATCCCATATACCGGAAAAAAATCCCCGGCGCACCCCAAACCGTCCCATAATTGAATGTCCGGTTTTCAAAATAACGATTGTGCGTTAGAAATTCAACGAGATATCTCTGGGAATTGAATTACAGCCGGCAATCCACAAAGCCTGTTCTTTTGGCAGTCCCGGTTGCAATCTCAAACCAATGGTATCACGGACAACCAGGTCATACTGGTTCAGTTTCGGCAACAACTCCCCGGCGGCGCGCTGACGCCAGTCGAGGTCAGCCCGATAGATTTCAACGGCTTTTTTCAAAGATGCCTCAACCTTTTCCGGGCTGGCTTTTTTCCCCCGCATGGCCTTGCGGGCTATGGAAAGCTCTTTCTTGATGGCTCTGGTTCCTCCGACAGCGTTTAACAGCTTCGATACAGCGAGAACAACTTTTGAGGCCTCTTTTTGCGGCAAACCTGCAATTTTGGCACTGAGATTTTCGATGTCAGGGCCTAGCCCTGCCAGCTTTTCTGCCCCGGAAATGTTGGTGATCAATTCCTGGATAGCTTCATAGGCCTCATCAGTTGTACGCTGGTAGTTGCGACGGGCTGCTTTGGCCTTTTTCATCAGGGCTGAAAATTCCTTGCGATCTTCTTCCCAATTATCAGGAATTGACGCTTCCAGTTGCTTGCGGCTGGCCTGGAGGGCCATCATGAACTCTTCCAGGTCTTCAATATTCAAGCCACTTGCTTCTTTGCGCTCGATACTCAGTCCCGTCGATTTTATCTCAATATCAATTTTACGAATTTTTTTCTGCACGGCTCTGACCTGAGCGTGCAGCGGGGCATATGCAGGCTTGGCTGCGGTTATTTTATCTTCCGCATTTCTGAGATCGTCGCGACGGTCAAACACGGCGAAAGCACTGTCAAAACTTTCCCTGGTTTTCGTCTGCATTTTCTCTGACAGATAGCTGAAATCCAGTTTTTGCGTATTGGTTATCGCCTGGCGAATATTGTCTTCACTGGTTTCAAAATCCGTAAAAACATACTCTTCCATGCAAAGCTGCAATCGCGGATTAAGCGGCGGCGGTGCCGTTTCGGATGTCAGCGACACCCGGTTTGGCAGATAGTTCACCAATGCGGGGAATTCGGCGACAATAAACAGGGCCACCAGTTGCAGTCCGATAAACGGAATAACCCCTTTGTACATCTCCACTGTTCGAACCGCAGATGTTGCCACTCCGCGCAGATAGAACAGGGCAAAACCAAAAGGCGGGGTTAAGAAAGACGTCTGGATATTGAGGCCAATCATGACGCCGAGCCAGACCGCGGTTACATTTGCGCCAGGGTCAAGCAGCAGGATGGGAGCGACAATCGGAACCACCACCACGGCAATTTCGATGAAGTCGAGGAAAAACCCCAACAAAAATATCACCGCCATGACGATAATAAATTGCGCCCAAAATCCCCCCGACAGGCCGGTTAAAAACTCACGCACCAATTCCTCACCGCCGAACGCGCGGAAGGCTGCGGTCAACATGGCCGCACCAAGCAGAATGATGAAGACCAATGACGTGGTCTTGGCAGTATCCACCATCACACCGCGCAAGGTGCCATCAATCCTGTGTACCCGCCATCCACTCCAGATTATTGAGCCGATTAAAAAGGCGACCGCGATAGCAGCCAGGATGATGCCCGTCATATCCTCGGCAGTCTTGATATTCTTAATGTTAGGCGAATAGGTTTCAACGACGATGCCAATGACGATAATTGATACCCCGGCTATCAGTGCCGGAAAAAATGCCCCCTTTTTCCCCTCCATCAACCGGTAACCGGCCATAATCATAGCGCCAACAGCACCGATTGCGCCTGCCTGGTTGACCGTGGCAACACCGGTGAGGATGGAGCCGAGAACAACAAAAATAAGGGTAAGCGGCGGCACCAGTGTAACGGCTACCTTGATCGCGAATTCTTTGTCATAGCTGCCTTCAAAGGGTATGGCGGGAGCAAGTTTGGGCCGAATGATCGCAATCACCAGAATAAACAACATATAAAGAGCAACAAGCACAAGGCCGGGGATGAATGCGCCGAGAAACATATCGCCGGCACTTGTGGAGGCAACACCGAACTCAGACGGCATCGAAAATTCGCCGGTTGTCGCTTTATACAAGGCTTTGCGGGCGGTGTCGGCCTGATCAACAGCACTTGCCAACTGGTCGGCAAGAATAATCAGGACGATGGAAGGAGGTATAATCTGACCAAGGGTGCCTGAGGCTGCAATGGTGCCGGTGGCAAGCGCGTTGGAATAGTTATTACGCCGCATGGCGGGTAGGGAAATCAATCCCATTGCGACAACAGTTGCGCCGAGAATTCCGGTGGTGGCAGCCAGCAAAGCACCAACGAAGACAACCGATATCCCGAGACCACCGGGAACCGGGCCAAACAACTGGGCCATGGTTATCAGCAGATCTTCAGCAATTTTGGAACGCTGAAGCATAATGCCCATAAAGATGAACAAAGGAATCGCAATCAGGGTATCGCGCTCAACCTCCCAGTAAATCCCGCGAAAGTTGGTGACACCGGCACTGAGCCACTGTACCGGGCCTCCTTGTGCGAAATAGGCACTGGTGTCTCCGGCAAATACGTAACCGGCAAGGGCGGCCAGAGAAATGGTAATGATGGCGGATCCGGGAAGTGCAAATGCTACCGGATAGCCCGATGCCAGAGCCGTTGCCATGATGATGACCAAAAGGGCCAGGAAAAACAGTTCCATGAGGAATTTGTCGCTTCTTTGTTAATGAATTATCTCACCAGTCAGCTTGCGCTTACCCGGATCACCGCGCATATTGGCTACGCTTTCCAACAGGGAGCTTGCGAACTGGATCATCATCGAAATTGCAAAAATAGCCAGGAAACCAGCCATAAGGTATTTGACATACATACCAAAACCGGACTGGGAAACTTCGAAAATAAGCAAAGGGGCATTGATGATGTTGGCTTTACCCCACATGCCCATAAACAAAATTATCCAGCACAGGCTCATACCCAGCAAAACCGCGCCAATCGCATTGACCCTGCCTTTGGTTTTTTCCTTAAACCCGGCATACAGAACGTCAACACGCACATGGCCTTCTTCCAACAATGTGTAAGCGCTGGCAAACAGGAATAAGGCAGCATACCAGAAGCGTACCAGATCGCCCATAAACGCCTGCTCGTAGGAAAAAATAAACCGGGTGATGACGATGGTAAACTCGGCAATAACCACGAGCAAGGTTAGCCAGGTGAACCCCAGACCACGGGTAAAGGCTGCTATGATTAAAGACAGGGCAATCAATGGTATATGGATGTAGGGTGCGCGAAATCTGGATTGCGCCAGCCCCTGGGCAAATTCCTCGCTGACAAGGAGGGGGAGGAAGTTTTCAACCCGCAGGAATGACACCACTGCATCGGCCATGCCAACAAGCAACACTATCCAGAAGGCAGCACGAATTACATAGGTCGACAGCGCCGTTAATGACAGGCTGTCCTGGCGCAAAGTCCGCGACTTGTTGCGTAAAACAAATATCACCGGCACCGCCAGGCCGACAAGATAAATTAAAACCTGAAACATGGCGAGGGTTAGTTCGCTGCCGGTGAGTGGCGTTTTCAGCGTGCCCGCGCCAAACAACTCGAAATGCTGCAGGAGGGTTACAACACCGGGCCACTGGCGCCAGAACGTCAGATAATTATTGAACAAAAAACCAAACATCAAAGCCACGGTGGCCCATGCGTATATGCGCAAGCCCAAGGTTGCTTTTGTATAAAGACCAGCATCACCAATCAGATCGGCGACCGGTCCGTCATGTGTGGTTGCAGACATTTGAGAAAATTCCCAGCCGGAGCGGGGCAATATGATTGCCCCGCTCCAATTCAGGTTTTTATCAGGTGCTTAAATTCCCAGCACGCGGTTGCGCTGAGCATAATAAGGACCTTCAGACAGGTTCATCCAGCCACCCACGTCGGCACGGGCCTTGGCCATGCTTTCATGAATTCTGTTGGCAAGATCACTGTGGGCGCGAGCATCTTTAAAGACTTCTTCAGCAGCTACACCAAAGGCATCATAAATATCATCATTGAATTCACGAACCTTGACACCCTGCTCCTTGATCAACTTGGTCAGGAACTGGCCGTTTTTGGCATTATACTCAGCCATGTTAAGATTGTGCTGCTCACCGGCAACAGCGGTAATGATCGCTTTGTCAATACTGGACAGGTCAGACCACCACTTTGCGTTCATGCCCAAAGACAGGACCGCTGCAGGTTCATGCATACCGGGATAGTAGTAGTATTTGGCAGCTTCATAAAATTTCATGAAGTAGTCATTCCAGGGACCGACCCATTCGGTTGCATCAAGTGCGCCGGAAACCAGGTTTTCATAAATCTGACCACCGGGGAGTGAAACGGGTGAAGCGCCAAGCTTGGCCAAAACGTCACCACCTAGGCCGGGAATACGCATTTTAAGGCCTTTGAAATCATCCGCTGATTCCATTTCCTTGTTGAACCAGCCGCCCATCTGAACGCCGGTGCTGCCTGCTGCAAGGCACTTGAGGCCAAAGCCGCCGGCAATCTCATCCCACAATTTCTGGCCACCCATGTGATAAATCCAGGAATTATGTTCGTTGTAGGTCAATCCGAATGGTACGGATGTAAAATATGCCCAACCGGGATGCTTGCCTTTCCAGTAGTAATCAGCAGCGTGATAAGCCTGAGCGTTGCCCGAAGCAACTTCATCAAATGAGTCAAACGCACCAACGCGCTCGCCAGCAGAAAAATACTGCACTTTGATGCGGCCTTCGGTAAGTTCCTCAATACGGGCGGCAACGCGCTGAGCGCCGGTGCCGAGACCCGGGAAATCCCGCGGCCAGGTGGCGACAATCACCATGTCTGTGCGCTTTTGCGCTAACGCGGGCGTGGCAAGTGTTGTGGCGGCTGCAGTTGCCCCAGCAGCAATGCCTGCTTTTTTAATAAATGAACGACGATCCATGTAAAACTCTCCCTTTAAACTCAATTAGCTTAACCAAACAGTACGGATTTCGGTTCTCTCCCATCCCGTACAATCGGGCAGAAGGTAACGCCTGTTAGGCCTCAGGTCCAGTCTAAACGCCTTTTTGGCCGGCTGATTTTAGAATTGTGTCAAGATTCAGGCGAATTTTTGGCAGTTTGGCTTTCCTTTGGCTCTAAAAATTTTCAATTGTTGCGCCGCCGGGATTTTCCCGCTCTTTTTTCGGTATCATGGCCTTCGAACCGGGTGTAAAAACCCTGCTGTTATGGTGCCACACTTTTGGTAATGGAGACATCCAGCTCCTCATAGCCGTGATAATCTATGAGTTCATATATCTGCGCGCGGGTCATCATTTTGTCGAGAACCGGTTCGACCGAGCCCTGGCTGGCCAGTTGCCGATACATTTCCGCCATGGCTTTGGCGGCGGTTCTCAAAGCCGACACCGGCCAGATCACCATACTGTAGCCAAGTGCTTCAAATTCATCGGCACTGAGATAAGGTGTACGGCCAAACTCTGTCATATTGGCAAGCAGGGGTGCCTCTATAGCCTGGGCAAACTCACGCAAATCCTCAACCGACGTCAGGGCGTCCGGGAAAATTGCATCAGCACCGGCTTTTAAGTAAGCACGCGCCCGGTCTATGGTGCTCCCAAGCCCTTCGACACCGGCAGCATCGGTTCTGGCAATAATACGCAGATGTGTTCTTGCCCGGCACGCGGCTGCAACTTTAGCTGCCATCTGCCCGGGGCTGACAAGTGTTTTATCATTCAGATGCCCGCATTTTTTCGGCAACACCTGATCTTCAATATGAACAGCGGCAGCGCCTGCAGCTTCCAGCTCACGCACCATGCGCATGGTATTGATGGCTTCGCCATAACCGGTATCGCCATCAACCACCAGAGGCAGTTGGGTGGCGCGGGCAATGGAGCGTACATTGGCGCACAACTCCTCAAGCGTCATTATGCCAAGATCGGGTAATCCTTGCGAAGCCGTCAAAGCGCCGCCGGAAATATACAGAGCATCAAACCCCGCATCTTTGGCCAATAATCCGGCAAGCGCATTGTGCGCTCCGGGCAAGCGCAATATCCCGGGCTTTTTCCAGTGATCGCCTATAATATGCCCCGGCAATCGAGCTGCCTCTTCATCGGGTGTCAGCCATTTGCTCATGAGTTATTTCTCCAATACTTCTTTGGGTGCCAGCACCAGGCCTTCCATCAAGCGGCGTGTTGTACGCCATATTGTGGCCTGTTTTACGAGTGGATCATCCGCTTGGGTCAGGTCGACGATAGCATCGACGTCAAGGACGCCTGAAGGCGTGCCAATCCTGATGCCAGTGTGATTGCGGCCAGACACTACCTTAGATACCACACCGAATACCAGAGTGTTGGCCAGCCGTGCCGCCGTTGCCACACACAAGGCTCCGGTCACCGGGACAGCGCGATGCGCCTGCCCCATAGACATCATGCGAACGGAGATATCATATGAGGTGCGGTCTATGGTTTTGCCCGACAGTGTCTGGTAGGTATTTGGTTTGGAAACCATGGCTATTTTAGGCACTGACTGGATGCTGCGCGCCTGCTCAAGACTTGCTGCCACGCCCATTTTTAACGACGCTGCCCGGCGCACTTCTTCGAGGCGCTGCACCACTGAAGTATTGGCATCAATTGTCTCGGGGCTTTCGCATCCCGCCAGGCCAAAGTCTTGCGCGCGCACAAAAACGCAGGGATTGGCACAATCGACAAGGGAAGCCTCAATTGTGTTGCCATTGGGCAAAGCCAGGTGCGTTGTGCCTTTTGCGTCGGGCAAAAGGCCAAAGCCGCGTGAGTTGCCGGGGTCGATAAAATCAAGCCCGATACCGGCACCGCGTGGTGTTACACCAATGATTTCAGTTTCACCGGAGACAACTGCCAGCCCGTCACGCACTGCAAAATGCGAATGAATAATTTTACCCATGTTGGTGGCATGAATGCGGATTGTCACATTGCCATCCTGCGGCGCTTTTACCAGTCCCTCATCAACAACAAAGGGACCGATGGCCGACGTCATGTTGCCGCAGGCACTGTCATAATCAACGGCATCATCCTTAATGCCGATTTGCACGAAGGTGTAATCAACATCTGCATCTTTTCGTGAAGCAGGGCCGACAATACAGATTTTTGACAGGGACGACAGACCACCGCCCATGCCATCCAACTGACGGCCGTAAGTATCAGGCGAGCCCATGGCGGCAAGGAAAAACCGGCGCAGGTGTTCGTCATTTTCGGGCAAATCGCGGCACTTGAACACAAGTGCCTTGCTGGTTCCACCGCGCATGAAAACTGCCGGGATGCCCCACTGGTGGCCGCGATCAATCATTTTCTGCCGTTACTCCCAGTCGATTTTCGAGGTAGGGCAGCAGACCACCGGCATTAATAATCTGCAATAAATGTTCGGGCATCGCTTCTGCCTGATGATTGAGTTTTTTGGTCAGATTAAAAACCTCGCCTGATTGCACGTCAATGCGCAATCTGTTGCCATCTTCAATCTGAGATACCTCTGCACAAATGAGAGGCGCAAGACCAAAGTTAATCGCATTGCGATAGAATATGCCGCCAAAAGATTGCGCAATAATTGCCCGGATACCAAGATGGCGCAGGGCTTCTGCTGCCTGTTCGCGCGATGAACCCGCACCAAAATTTCTACCCGCCACGACAATATCGCCAGGCACAACCGAAGATGCAAAATCCGGAGCCAGTCCTTCGAGACAATGGCGGGCAAGTTCTTCAATCGGGCGCTTGATATATATGCCCGGGGCCAGTTGGTCGGTATCGACATTGTCGCCAAAGACCCAGGCGCGGCCTGCTTCGTTTTTCATGATGCACCGCCATCAAGAAACTCACGCGGGTCACAAATTTCCCCGGCAATGGCGCTGGCTGCCACCGTATAGGGTGAGCCAAGATAAACGCGCGAGGATTTTGAGCCCATGCGGCCTTGAAAATTGCGTGCGGTCGACGCGATACACACGTCGCCCTCGCCAAGCACGCCCGCACCATACCCGGCACAGGCCCCGCAGCCGCTGGGCAACAGGATTGCCCCGGCTTCGAGCAGAACGCCTAAAGTGCCATCCTGTGTGGCCTGAGCCATTTCACGCACCGATGCAGGAGCCACCAGCAGCCTGATATCGGGTGCAACCTTTCGACCTGCCAGCACCTGTGCTGCCATTTTCAGATCATTGAGCTTGGCCCCGGTGCAGGCGCCGATGTAGGCCTGGGTTATTTTTGTGCCCGCATGTTCATCAACACCAGCGGCATTGGCCGGACTGTGCGGGGCGGCAACCTGCGGGGTTAATTCGCCCGCATCAAATTTTAGAAACCCGCGATAAGAAGCATCCTCGTCACCCTGCCAGTTTTGCGCATCAGGTCTTGCACCCGTTACATTTTCAATAAAATCCAGCGTTGTCTCATCGGCAGCAATTAGCCCGGTTTGCGCGCCCAGTTCAGCAGCCATATTGCACAAGGTCATGCGTTCGGCCATGCCAAACGATGCTATCACCTCGCCACTATATTGGATAACCTGATAATCACCGCCGTCCATACCTAAAGTTGCACATAGTTTGAGCATGATGTCTTTGGCACAGGTGCCGGGGGGCATCTTGCCCGACCAGTCAATGGATATGGTTTCGGGCACCTTTATCCAGGTTTCTCCAGTAGCCACAATAGCGGCCATGTCAGTTGCACCAACGCCGAACATAAAACAGCCAAAAGCCCCGCCCGTGGGCGAATGACTGTCACCACCAACCACAAACATGCCGGGCAGAAGATGGCCGCGTTCAGGCAGCACCACATGGCAGATGCCCTGCATGTCATAGAAATTATCGATGCCCTGGGCTGCCACCCATTCACGGGTAAGGTTTAAAATCTCAGCACTTTGCACATCGACTGCGGGCACAAAATGATCGCTGACCACGACCACCTTGTCCGCATCCCACACCCTGGCACCCAGCTTTTCAAGGATTGGTTTGATGCGGCGCGGCCCGCCTGAATCATGCATCATCGTCAGATCAACCTTACAGGTGACAATCTCGCCGGGGCGCACGTGTTCACGACCGGCAGCGCGCGCGATAATTTTCTCAGCCAGGGTCTGACCCATGTGTTGCCTCCCGTTAGCTGCGATAAGATTTATCAATGCGATCAAGTTTACGCAATAGCGCTGGCCACTCTACTTTGCCAATCGGCCGATAGCCTTGCGCGGAGTTTTCGAACCGGTTGCGTTCAATTGTTGTTTGCTGCACATGTTCGGGAATGGGCATCAGCTCCACCCCGCTTTGTTGCGCCGCCAATTGCATGCGACACGCGCGTTCCGCCCGGTACATCCACATGAAAGCTTCACCGACGGTTGCTCCCACACTCATCAACCCGTGATTGCGCAAGATCAGCACTTTGTTGTCGCCCAGGTCGCTGGCGATGCGGTCGCGTTCATCAAGGTCCGTGGCGATGCCTTCATAATCATGATACCCGGCAGCGGCAATTACCGCCAACGCATGCTGTGTCAAAGGTAACAGTCCGTCTTTTTGTGTCGCTACGCCAACACCGGCTTGCGTATGGGTATGCATGACACAGGCTATCTCAGGCTTGTTCATATGAACGGCAGAATGGATGGTGAACCCGGCCGGGTTGATGCTATATTGCGTCTGTGAAAGGATCGCTCCGTGTGCATCAACCTTGACCAGACAGGAGGCGGTAATTTCCTCAAACATCAACCCAAACGGGTTGATCAGAAAATGATCCTCCCCGCCCGGCACCCGGGCCGACAAATGCGTTGCCAGCATATCACTCCAGCCATAGACTTCAACCAGACGGAAGGCCGCAGCCAGATCAACCCGCATGGCCCATTCTTCGGGGGAAAAATCATCCTTCATCGATGCTGCCATGGTGGACTTTCTGTCTGGATTTGTGCGGGTCTGCCAAGGATTGTGTATTTAAAGAATATAAGACGCTGAAAATGTATTGTCATGTTCAGAGTGACAATTTCTCAAAATCACATAGAAAACCTCACTCCTGCACGCCCACCCACCGGCTTTTAACCGTCCTGCTTTGGGGTGATTGTTCGGGGGATTGAATTGCTGAAAAGTCTTTAATTAGTCATTCCAATTTCAGGCTGGTTGGTGCTAGACTTTAGGGGTTCTGAAACCATCCACATATTACTGGAACCTGCTTATGAGATTTGAAGCTCCTACTTCGCTTAGTGCGGCGATTGAACTGCTGGAAAACGAGGATGGCGTTACGCGCATTCTGGCCGGTGGCACCGATGTTCTGGTGCAGTTGCGTTCAGGACACGTTGAGCCTGATCTTATTGTTGATATCAAGCGCATTGCGGCGATGGGGACAATTGCCGAAGAAGACGGCGGCTTTCGCATTGGTGCGGCTGTTTGCGGGGCTGAGCTTGGGGGCCATCAAGGGGTTTGCAAGCTGTGGCCCGGGGTGGTGGAGGCGGTTGAACTTATTGGCTCAACGCAAGTGCAGGGTCGCGCCACCATGGTGGGAAATCTTTGCAATGCTTCTCCTGCGGCTGACAGTGTACCGGCAATGGCGGCGGCGGGTGCCACTGCGCGGATTGTCGGACCTGGGGGTGTGCGTGATATTCCCGTTGAAGAGATTGCCACCGGACCGGGGCAAACGTCGCTGGCCCGCGCCGAATTGGTTGAATCAGTATATTTACCGGCGCGCGATGCACCTTCGGGCGATGCTTATTTACGCTTTATTCCGCGCACGGAAATGGACATTGCCGTTGTTGGTGCGGGCGTCAGTCTGGCGATGAATAATGACGGTATCTGCACTCATGCGCGGGTGGCATTAGGTGCTGTGGGGCCTCGGGTTATGCTGGTCGATGAAGCCGCTGCTGCTTTGATTGGCACTTCAATTGATGAAGCCGCTTTAGAGGCGCTGGCACAGGCTGCGTCATCTGCTGCCACGCCTATTGATGATAAACGCGGCACTGTGGAATTTCGCATCAAAGTTACGGGCGTTCTGGCGCGACGTGCCGCCATCATTGCCCTGCAACGTTCTCAAGATTAAAAGGTTGGCCCAATGACCCAGACCCATGTTTCCACCACCATTAACGGTGACAAGGTTGAATATCTCTGCGAGAGCGACGAGACCTTGCTCGATGTGTTGCGCGATACGCTGTCGCTGACCGGCTCCAAGGAAGGCTGCGGTTCGGGCGATTGTGGGGCGTGTTCTGTGATGCTCGACGGACGCCTGGTGTGTGCCTGTCTGGTGCTCGGTGTTGAGGCGCAAGACCGTGAGATTGAGACCATTGAGGGCATGGCGGACGGTGATCAACTGCACCCGCTGCAACAGAAATTCCTTGAACATGCCGCCCTGCAATGTGGCATCTGCACGCCGGGTTTTCTGGTGGCGGCAAAAGCGCTGCTGGATGAAAATCCTGATCCCACCGAAACCGAAGTGCGCTACTGGCTGGCGGGCAACTTATGCCGCTGTACGGGTTATGACAAAATCATTCGCGCGGTGATGGATACAGCCGCTGAGATGAGGGGGCAGGGATAATGGGAAATCAGGAACGAGATTTTAAATCTGTTGGCACGCGCCCCCTGCGCCCGGACGGGGTGGAAAAAGTTACCGGACGGGCGAAGTTTGGCGCTGATCTTTCCGCACCGGGCATGCTGGTGGGCAGGTTTTTGCGCTCTCCGCATGCGCATGCCCGCATTCGCTCCATCGATACGTCCAAAGCTGCTGCCCTGCCCGGTGTCAAAGCCGTGGTTACCGGTGACAGTTTTGATATAACGAAAGTCTCGCCGGGCAATCATGACACGCTGGCCAATATCATGGCGCGTGACAAGGCGCTGTATGAAGGCCATGCGGTGGCAGCTGTTGCGGCGACAAGCGTCAGCATCGCGCGTAAAGCGCTGAAGCTGATTGAGGTTGATTATGAGGTGCTGCCCCATGTGATTGATGTGGATGAAGCCATGGCGCCGGACGCACCGCTGCTGCATGACGATATGTTCACGGCAAACGTAACACCTGCGCCAACCAAGCCTTCCAACATTGCCAATCGCTATGAGTTTGGCCATGGCGATATTGCGGCGGGCTTTGCCAAAGCTGATGTCATCATCGAGCGCCATTTCAAAACCGCTGCCACGCATCAGGGCTATATCGAGCCCCATGCGTGTCTTGCCAATATGACCCAGGACGGTCAGGGCGAATTGTGGTGCTGTACGCAAGGTCACTTCATGGTGCGCAATGTGTGTGCGGATCTGATGGGCATGGAGATTTCAAAACTGCGGGTAACGGCATCTGAAATCGGCGGCGGTTTTGGCGGCAAGACAACTGTGTTTATAGACCCCGTTGCCCTGATGTTGTCAAAACTTGCCGGTAAGCCGGTCAAGATTGTGATGAGCCGCGAAGAAGTGTTCAAGGCATCCGGGCCGACGTCGAGCACCAGCATGCGGGTCAGGGTTGGTGCTACCAATGATGGCCAGCTTACCGCTTGTGAAGGTGAATTCAACTATCAGGGCGGGGCCTATGCCGACAGTCCGGTGCAGTTTGGTGCCATGAGTGCTTTTGCCTGTTATGCGCTCGAACACGTCAAAACCGTGGGCTATGACGTGGCTGCCAACCGGCCCAAGAATGTGGCCTATCGCGCACCGGGGGCACCAATGGCAGCCTTTGCAGTAGAAAGCGTGATGGCGGAAATGGCTGACAGGCTGGGGCTGGACCAGCTGGAGTTTCGCCTCAAAAATGCCGCCACCGAAGGCACGCGTTCGTCTTACGGTCCCACTTATAACAGCGTTGGCCTGACCGCAACAATCGAGGCGGCGCAATCACACGCGCATTATTCAGCTCCGCTCGGGGCCAATCAGGGCCGCGGCATTGCCAGTGGTTTCTGGTTTAATTTTGGCGGGCAAACGGCAGTATCCCTCAATGTTCAGGAAGACGGTACGGTCAATGTAACCGTTGGCACACCGGACATCGGTGGCTCACGCGCGTCCATGGGTCTGATGGTGGCGGAAGAGCTTGGTATTGATTATGACAATATCCGCTGCATCATCGCCGACACCAGTTCGCTGGGTTATAATGATGTCACCGATGGCAGTCGCACGACGTTTTCCAGCGGTCTCGCCCTTATAAATGCGGCCAAAGACGCCAAGGCCAAAATGTGTGCGCGTGCGGCACGCATCTGGGGCATTCCTGAAGATGCGGTGGAGTGGAAAGATGGCTGCGCTCAGCCCGCCGGTGCCAATGCCGGTGATTTTGAACCAATGTCCTTTGCCGAAATTGCGGCTGATGCCGGAAATACCGGTGGACCCATAGCCGGTCATCATGAGGTCAACGCCAGCGGTGCCGGGGTGAGCTTTGGCACCCATATGGTTGACGTGGAAGTTGACCCTGAAACCGGCTTTGTTAAAATCCTGCGCTATACGGTGGTGCAGGATGCCGGCAAGGCTGTGCATCCGGCCTACGTTGAGGGTCAATATCAAGGTGGTGCTGTACAAGGCATCGGCTGGGCCTTGAACGAAGAATATATCTATGGCGAAGACGGCCGGTTGCAAAATGCCGGTTTTCTCGATTATCGCATGCCGGTGGCATC
>CAZVAZ010000037.1:973-14671 GCA_964625235.1 uncultured Hyphomicrobiales bacterium | reverse complement strand
CGGCGATGGATGTGATTTCGGCGGAAACTTTAAGCCGGTATTTTGTTTTGGGTGAGCTATCACTTGATGGATCAATCAGCGCTGTTTCCGGTGTATTGCCTGCAGCCGTTGGGGCCAACGCTGCGGGCAAGGGCCTGATTTGTCCGCAAGCCTGCGGGCCGGAAGCTGCCTGGGCGGGGGCCGATATTGATATATTGAGCCCGGCAACCCTGGTGCAGCTTGTCAATCATTTCAAGGGTATGCAGGTTTTGAGCCGACCTGAACCCGGTATGACCGATGACACGGGGCATCTGCCTGATTTTGCCGACATCAAGGGCCAGGAAAGCGCCAAGCGGGCTTTGGAAATTGTTGCAGCGGGCGGTCATAATCTGTTGATGATGGGACCGCCCGGTGCTGGAAAATCGATGCTGGCACAGCGTTTACCGTCAATATTGCCACCGATGGATGCCGAGGAAATGCTCGAGGTCTCGATGATCGCCAGCATTGCCGGAAACCTTACCGAGGGGCGCATCAGCCCGCGCCGGCCGTTTCGCGATCCCCATCATACCGCCAGCCCTGCCGCCCTGATTGGTGGTGGCATCAAGGCCAGGCCAGGTGAGATTTCGCTGGCTCACCATGGGGTTTTATTTCTTGATGAACTGCCCGAATTTTCCCCGCGCGTGCTCGAAAGCCTGCGCCAGCCGCTTGAAAGCGGACAAACGATGATTGCGCGTGCCAATCATCATGTTACTTATCCGTGCCGGTTTCAGTTGATTGCCGCCATGAACCCGTGCCGGTGCGGCGGTGCGGGTGAGCCCGGACACACGTGCAAACGCGGGCGAAAATGTGCCGATGATTATCAGGCGAAAATTTCCGGGCCGCTGCTTGACCGTATCGATATCCGCATTGAGGTACCCGCGTTGAGTGCAGCTGATCTGGTGTTGCCGGGCCCGCGTGAAAGCAGTGCGGAAATTGCCAAAAGAGTGATGGCTGCACGCGAGATACAACGCCAGCGCTATTCCTCGCTCGGGCACACTCATATTAAAACCAACTCCCGCGCCGATGGCGAATTGCTGGAGAAAGTCGCCAGTCCCGATGCCAGCGGCCAGCAATTATTGCGTCAGGCCTCAGACGTAATGCGCCTGAGCGCGCGCGGATACCACCGTATCTTGCGCGTGGCCCGCACGCTGGCTGACCTTGATGGCATAGAAACCACGTCACGCGTCCATATTGCCGAGGCGTTAAGTTATCGAAGCCAGGGGTTGAATTTAAGAAATGCCGCCTGATGGCTCTCGCACGCCAGTCAGCATGTGACGCTTGGCGCCGTGACCGGTAATCTTTTTCACATTAAACCCGCTGGATTGCAGATTACGGCGCACCCATCCAGCACTGGTATATGTGGCAAAGGTGCCGGTGTCTTGCGTATGAGCAAAGACCTGCCTCATCAGGTGTGATGACCACATGTCGCGATTGAGTTGTGGAGAAAAGCCATCAAGATACCACGCGTGGGCTTTTTTGCGCCAGTCACCTACACCTTCCAGGGCGTGCGCCTTGACAATTGTCAGTGTGGTTTGATGGTCCAGCTTCCACGCGGTGGGAGAACGGGTAAGTTCAGGCAGTCGCTGTGCCATTTTATGTGCCAGCTCAAACAGGTCGGGCCAGGCGGACATTGCACGAATAACCGCCGCTGTATCGAGTGGATAGACTTCAAAGGAGGTGAAATCAAGGTGCTGCCCGGGACGACGATGCTGACACCATTGGTGCCAGGTTTCAAGGAAATTGAGCCCTGTGCCAAATCCCAGTTCAGCAATCTGAAAATGATTTTGGGAGTGCCAGCGCTGTGGTAAATCATTACCGGCGAGAAACACATGGGCAGTTTCGGCCCGGCCATCATCTTGCGAGTAAAAATGGTCACCAAACTGCTGCGAGTATGGCTTGTCCCCATCCTCCCACGAAAGGGCGTGGATATCATTTTCGCTGGTTGTCCCGATTGGCCTTAATCCCTACTGTTGATCAATCATTATATAAGGAAAATCGTTCGTGCCAGTCTTAATTCGAAATGAAGATGCCCGCCGGTTTTTTCTGCACCTTCAAGGCCTGAGCCAGCGACCTGGACGCCGCATTGATGCCGAGGGTGTTTTCCAGCTGATAGAACAAATTGGCTTTGTGCAGATTGACAGTATCAATACGGTGGAGCGGGCGCATCATCAGATATTGTTTTCGCGCAACCAGACTTACAACCAAAATCATCTCAGGCAGTTGCACGAAAACACCGGTGCGGTATTTGAAAACTGGACCCACGATGCCTCTATCATTCCAAGCAGTTATTATCCGTATTGGCGTCATCGTTTCGAGCGTTCGCGCGAGCATTTGCGTCAGCGCTGGCGTAAATGGCGGCGCGACGGGTTTGAGGAATTGTTTGATGATGTACGTGGACATATCGAACGCCATGGCCCTACCCTGTCTCGTGACCTGACGGTTGGGAATAGCCAAAAAAGTTCTGGCGATGGCTGGTGGGACTGGCATCCAGCCAAGACAGCGCTGGAATATCTGTGGCGCACAGGTGAGATTGCCGTTGTGCGCCGTCAGGGTTTTCAGAAAGTCTATGACTTGAGTGAGCGGGTCATTCCTCAATGTCATTTTTGCGAAGAAATTTCGATTGAAGACTTTATCCACTGGTCATGCGCAAACGCACTTGATCGTCTGGGCTTTGCCAGCGCGCGCGACATAGCGCACTTTTGGGACGGAGTCAGTCTTGCTGAGGCAAAGGGCTGGATAGTCGGCCAAGGCGATGCGCTGGTGGAAGTAGAAGTTGCAACAGCAAGCGGAGAGGCCCCGCGGGCATGTTTTGCCTGGCATGATTATAAAACCCGCATGAGTGAGGCCCGCGATGCGCCCCAGCGGTTACGCGTTCTCAGTCCTTTCGATCCCCTGTTGCGCGACCGGGCTCGCGCCGAGCGCCTGTTTGGCTTTCGCTACAGAATTGAAGTTTTTGTACCCGCCGCCAAACGTCAGTATGGCTATTATGTTTTCCCGCTGCTTGAAGGCTACAGGCTGGTCGGACGCATAGATATGAAAGCGGATAGAAAATCCTCCAGCCTCAATGTTTTGGCTTTGTGGCTGGAGCACGGTATCAGGCCCAGTGCCGGGCGCTTATCAAAAATTGAAGCAGAAATTGAACGTATTCGAAAATTCGCCAGTCTGGAGACTGTTTCTTATCAATCTGGCTGGGTGCGTATGTAAGGCCGGTTTTCAATTTGTTAGCCATCGTTCATTTTGCAGATGACAGCGGGTGGCGGTGGGATTAAAACCATCGGGGCAGTTCTCTTGACAAAGGTATTCTATGACATCGACGATTATACTCCCCCGAGACCGGCTGATTGTCGGGCTTGATGTTGCGACAACTGATGAGGCCCGGGCTCTGGTTAAAACACTCGGGTCGACAGTGAGTTTTTATAAAGTCGGCATGCAGCAGGTGTTCGCCGGCGGGCTGGAGCTGACACAGGAACTTGTGGATCAGGGCAAGCAGGTGTTTTTGGATATGAAACTCCTGGATATTCCCAACACCGTATCAAAGGCGATTGAAAATATTGCCAGACTTGGAGTTACTTTCACCACCGTTCATGCCTATGATCATGTGATGATAGCAGCGGTTGAGGCGCGCGGGTCTTCGGACTTACAAATTTTAGGGGTCACTGTTCTAACCAATATGGATGATAGAGATCTTGAGCGCATGGGTATTGGCATGACGGCAGGTGAGCTGGTTTTGACGCGGGCCAAAACCGCGTTGAGCCTGAAGATGGACGGGGTTATTGCTTCCGCCCAGGAAGCTGCCGCCATTCACGCCGTTGTCGGCAACAAGCTTAAAATTGTGACGCCGGGCATTCGGCTGGCCGGGGCGGAGGCGCAGGATCAAAAACGTGTCATGACCCCTACTCTGGCAATTTCCGCCGGGTCTGATTATCTTGTGGTGGCAAGGCCTGTCATTCAGGCTGACGACCCCCAGCGCGCAGCTGCCATGATTATTGAAGAAATTGAAACTGCAGCACTTAACTAAAAGAAAGGCCGGTTAAATGAAGGGCTACTGGATTGCACATGTGAAGGTGACCGATCAGGCATCTTACGACAAATATATTGCCGGGACTAAAGCGGCGTTTGAAAAATACAACGCCACACCGCTGGCGCGTGGCGGTCGTTATGTTCAATGTGAAGGTGAGGACCGGCCACGCAATGTGGTGCTGGAGTTTGCCAGTTACGAAGATGCGGTCAATTGCTATAATTCGCCGGAATATCAAGCGGCGCGTGAACATCGGGTAGATGCCGGAATAGCAACCATCGTCATTGTTGAAGGTATCGAATAGGGCGGCTGGATATGGCAGATTTAAAGATAGGTGTTGTCGGCGCTGCCGGGCGCATGGGGCTAAATCTGGTGCGCATGGTGCACGAAACGCCGGGGTGTATTGTTGCCGGTGGCATTGAGCGGCCAGGAGCAGAAGTCATTGGCAGGGATTTGGGCGAACTTGCCGGTATTGGCAATCTGGGTCTTGAGATAGGCGATAATGCTCTGGAAATGTTTGTGGGGCTGGATGCGGTTCTGGACTTTACCGTTCCTGCGGCAAGCGTGGAATTTGCCGCCATCGCTGCACAGGCCCGCATTGTCCATGTTATCGGCACAACCGGATTTACCGACGCCGACGAAACAAAAATAAATGCCGCAGCGCGTCATGCCCGCATCATCAAATCCGGCAACATGAGTGTTGGCGTTAATCTGATGGCTTCTCTGGTATCTCGGGTGGCGGGGATTTTGAATGATGAATATGATATTGAGGTGCTGGAAATGCACCACCGCCATAAAGTGGATGCGCCATCCGGCACAGCCTTGCTTTTGGGTCAGGCTGCTGCTGATGGCCGTGGTGTCGACCTCAATGAAAAATCCGTGCGCTCGCGCGATGGTATCACCGGTGCGCGTGAACCCGGCGATATCGGCTTTGCCACGTTGCGTGGCGGCAGTGTCATTGGCGAACATACGGTTATTTTCGCCAGCGAGGGTGAGCGCATTGAGCTTGCTCACAAAGCAACGGATCGCTCGCTTTTTGCCCGCGGTGCGGTTCGTGCGGCCTTATGGGGGTTTGATAAACCTCCCGGGCTTTATTCCATGAATGATGTTTTGGGTCTTTAAACTGACCCGTTTTTTGATGAGAAAATATTATGACAAACCTGCTTGTTCTTGTGCGCCACGGCGAAAGTATCTGGAATAAAAAGAACCTGTTTACCGGGTGGAAGGATGTGGATTTAACGAAACGCGGCGTTGAAGAAGCCCTTGCGGCTGGAAAGGATCTCAAAGCTCGCGGCATCACCTTTGATATCGCCTTCACCAGCAAACTCATTAGGGCGCAAAGAACCCTGACTATCATGTTAGAAGAACTGGGTCAGTCCGGTCTCGAAACCATCGAAGAACTGGCGCTTAATGAGCGTAATTACGGGGATTTGACCGGGCTTAACAAGGATGACGCGCGCAAAAAATGGGGCGAGGAGCAGGTGCATATCTGGCGTCGGTCTTTTGATATACCGCCCCCGGGTGGTGAGAGCCTGAAAGACACAGCAGATCGGGTGCTGCCCTACTTCAGACAGCAGATTTTACCGGTTGTGTTAAGTGGAAAATCCGTGCTGGTGGCCGCCCATGGCAATTCATTGCGCGCACTGATTATGGAACTTGATAGTTTGGGGCGCGATGAGGTGACAAAGCTCAATCTTGTTACCGGAGCGCCAATAATTTATGAGCTGGACGAAAACGGTCAGCCAATTTCCAAAATAGAATAATCACTCGACTTTATGAGCTGGGCAGGTTGTAAAAAGTTTCGGGAAAACTACGGCTTTCAGCAATATAGGCACCAATGAACTTTTTAATATTGTCTTTGATTGCCCCTTCGTTGGCGAGCTTGAGGCGATCGCTGAAGACGTATGAATCTTTTAAAGTAGAGGTATAGGTCTCGGTTATCATGCGATTAAACACAATGAACCTGTCGCTTGTTCTTGTGACCGTATATTCAACCCGCGCGGTCACCGCCAGCTCAATGCCTAAAAAAGGCTGTCTGAGCTCTTTCAGCTTTACCGAGACTTTATATTTTCCGGTATCTTCGCTCAAAATCGCGTGAAGACCAAGAGATTGCCGCAAGGCTTTTTTAAAAACCTCATTGGTAATTTGCGTCTTCCACAATTTGTTTGTTTTGGTGCTGCCGGCAATCTCGCCAATGCCGGTTGACTTCCACAGGGTTGAGTTCTCGGCAATGACGGCATTGGTGGCCACATCAGGCACCATCGCTTCCAGTCTTGGCCCGCCGGCACACGCGGTCAATAAAAGAAACATTAACGCAATCGGGGTAAATTTAATCATCGTAAAGGTTCTCATGAGAGAAATGGTTATTGGATTTTAAGTATTTTGCGTTGAATTGGTTAAAGAGTTAAAAAAATATGTCAGCAAATTCATTAAAAAAGTTCGGGTGGATAACCCTGATGGCTGTATTCCTGCAGGCATGTGGGGGTCGCGCGGCAATACCGGTTCTGCAATTTAATGCGCTGGATCAGGCTTTTACCTGCGAACATCTCAAGGCTGAATTCAATTTGAACAAGCAGAAATTCACAGCCCTGGATGCTGAAGAAGAACAACGCAACATCGGCAATACCACGCAATTGTTTTTAGGCTCACCGCTGTTGCTCGATCTGACTTCAACGCTCGACAAGGAGCGTGCCGCCCTTCAGATCCGCAATGAACAGATTAAAAAACTGGGAATTGTCAAAGACTGCCCGCCATTTGAAGCGGTTTTTGCTGATAAGGCTTGAGTGTTTTTTGTTTGAATTCCGGGGGAGTGGGCTGGCCTGGAATTCAAACAATCCTCTCTAAGCCAAAAGCCCGGTTTCCCAACCGATAATGGCGTGTTTACGCGTCAGGCCCCAGTGATAACCGCCCATGGCACCGGACGCCCGCAAGGCACGGTGGCACGGTACAACAAACGACACCGGATTGCGGCCAACGGCTGAACCCACAGCCCGCGCTGCCTTGGGTCTGCCGATATGACGGGCAATATCGCCATAGGTTACGGCGCGGCCAAAAGGCACTTTGAGCAAGGTTTGCCAGACAGTGACATCAAAATCGCTGCCGATCAAAACCAGTTTCAGCGGCTGGTCTATAGACCAGTTTTCCTGCTCAAATGAGCGTGATGTAAAGCGTTGCGTCGCTGCAACATCAAGGTAAAATTCAGCTTTGGGCCAGCGACTTTTCATGTCTTCCAGTGCTGCCGCGCGCGCCTCGCTGCCGGCATCGCAAAAGGCGAGACCGGCAAGACCCCGGCTGGTGGCCATGGCGAGGCAGGTGCCAAAGGGTGAATCGTGAAAGCCGTAGGCAATCGCCAGGCCCTCACCACGGGCTTTGTAGTCTCCCGGCGTCATGGCTTCATAATGCACGAACAAATCATGCAGCCGACCGGGGCCGGACAGGCCGACTTCATAGGTTGTATCAAGAACGCTGGCAGAACCTGCCAAAAGGCTGCGGGCATGCTGGAGGGTGAGGGTTCGGATGAATTCCTTGGGGCTTATACCCGCCCAGCGTGAAAAAAGTTTATGAAACTGGGTTTCGCTCATTTCAACATGGGCAGAAATTTCTTTCAGCGGTGGTTGATCGCGCCAGTTTTGGGTGAGATACTCGATTGCCAACGCAACGGTCGAATAATCGTCAGCGCCGGGCATAACCAGTTGCGTTTCCGCCTGCCTGATATCATCCGGTTTTTCAGCTGTCTGGCTCATTGTTTTGTCCCTTTTTATCTGCAGTCACAATTACAGCTTATGGTCTGGCCTGCCACCCGTTTCTTGAAGGCATCATCAGGCTTTAAGGGCATCACGCAGAAATTTCGAAAATTCAATTTTTTCGTCACGGGACAAAAAACCTGCTATTTCCAGCGCGCGGCCATGAGAGGTTAAGATCAGAGGTTGATTGTCAAATTCCTCTTCAAGATCGACACTGTGTTCCACCCGCACCCAATAGCGGTCAAAGCGCCAGTTTTTTGAGCGGCCTGCGGGATTTATACGGGTGATTTTTAGTGTCTTTTCATCAAGTTCGATAATTTCCCGCGCCATGCCAGAGCGATAGTTCTGCTTGAAGGCCCAGTAAATCAGCAGGATATCGAGACCAAAAAACCCAACAACCGGCCACGCTCCAACGGAAATGAAAACCATACCGGCGATAAAACTGATGCTGCCGATGAGCGCCATGAGGGTAAAAAACCCGCGGTGACCCAAAGAGCGATTGGGGGTAAGGATAACAGTTATGTTTTTTTCAGACATGATACAATCCTCCAGTTTAGCGAATTGCCTGTGGTAAATCTTAGCTATCTGGCTAAATTGGGCAAGCAGATTTGCTCGTAACTCATAAATTACTGATGAAACCTGATGAAGAAACAACACATTGAAGAAATGTTTCGACGCTTTGAAGCCGCTTCCCCCAATCCTCAGGGCGAACTTGACCATACCAATGCCTATACGTTGCTGGTGGCGGTGGTCTTATCGGCGCAAGCAACCGACGTAGGCGTCAACAAGGCGACAAAAGCGTTGTTTAAGGTGGCCGACACACCGGTAAAAATGCTGGCGCTGGGTGAAGTGCGGGTGCGCGATTATATCAAAACCATCGGGCTTTTTCGCAATAAGGCAAAACATGTAATTGGACTGTCACAGCTGTTGCTGGATAATTTTGGTGGTGATATTCCCCAGACCCGTGAGGCGCTGGAAACCCTGCCCGGTGTTGGTCGTAAAACCGCCAATGTGGTGCTCAATATGGCTTTTGGCCAGCCGACGATTGCAGTTGATACCCATTTGTTCAGACTGGGCAATCGCACCGGGCTGGCACCGGGTAAAACGCCATTGGCGGTTGAAAAGAAGCTGGAAAAAAATATTCCCAAAAGCTTTCTGCTGCATGCTCATCACTGGTTAATTCTGCACGGGCGTTATGTGTGCAAGGCGCGCAAGCCGGAATGTGGTGACTGCCTTATCAATGATCTGTGCGGATATAAGGCTAAATCAACTGTCTGACAGCAGCAGGTGCTGGTCTTTGCTTACCGCATTGAATGTGTGAACCATCAATGCGGTGGCAAACAGCGGGGCAAACAGGTTGACGAACGGGATGGTGGCAACAATTGCTATCAATACGCCGGACAACCACACGCGGCTGCGATTGGCACGGCGCAATTCTATGACTTTATCGTGGCTCATATGGCGCAACCCGCAGAGCTCAAAATATTCCCGGCCAAGCAGATAGCCGTTGCCACCATAAAACACCAGCAGATTGATGCCGGGTATGAAGGCCACCAGCAGCACCAGAATATTGATGGCAATGATACTGAAGGTATATTTCGCAGCAATGACCAGGCCTTGAACCACGGGCATTTCTCTACCCACCGGGTCATTGGGATAGTGGCGTTTTTCAACGGCTTCAGCAATCTCATCGATGAAAAAGGTGGCGACGAGAGCGGTAATGGGCAGAAGCAGTAAAAACATTCCGGCAAACAGGCCAAGACCGGCAAGAATGGCAATAATCGTTTCCATCCAGCCATAAGACAGGATCAAAAACTTCGCCAGCGCGGCCTGAAGAGAAATCCATAAAACCACAGATACCACGAATGTCAGGCCCAGCGATTTAAACAGTACGGAGCGAAATTCTGGCGATAATAACTGCTCGATTGATTTTGCGGCGGCCTGAAACACGGGACAAGACGTTCTGTTGTTTTAAGGGGTTTGGATGTTTTTCATTTAATCACTTACCTGGCGTCTGGCAAGGGCGGCAATATTATTGCTTGCGAGTGTGACCCAGCGCCCGTATGTTCCGCGCGGGTTAAAATAAGGATGATACAGATATGACGGCAACAAAAATTGATGTGCTTGGAATTGGCAATGCGATTGTTGATGTATTGAGCCGCAGCGATGATGGTTTTCTCAAAGACAATGGACTGGCCAAGGGTTCAATGTCACTGATTGATGAAGCTCGCGCCGAGGAGCTTTATGCCAGAATGGGCACAGGTGTCGAGATTTCCGGTGGTTCTGCTGCCAATACGATTGCCGGTGTTGCATCATTTGGGGCTAAGGGTGCCTTTATTGGCAAGGTGCGCGATGATCAACTGGGGAAAATCTTTGCCCATGATATCCGCTCCATCGGTGTTGATTTTACCACGTTGCCTGCCGCCAGCGGACCGCAGACCGCGCGCTGTCTGGTTTTGGTGACGCCAGATGGCGAGCGCACCATGAACACGTTTTTGGGTGCCAGCCAGAATCTGAGCGAGGATGATATAGATGAAAATCAGGTGGCATCGGCGAATGTACTTTATCTTGAAGGCTATCTGTGGGATCCCGAACAGGCCAAACAGGCTTTTTTAAAGGCTGCCAAATTTTCCCATAGTGCCGGACGGCAGGTGGCACTGACCTTATCAGATGCTTTTTGCGTCGATCGTTATCGTGATGAATTTCGCAATCTTCTGCGTGAAGACGTTGATATTCTTTTTGCCAATGAGGCGGAAATCATGTCTCTTTTCAAGGTGTCCGACTTTGAAGATGCGGTGAAGCTGGCTGCAGAAGAATGCAGGCTGGCAGTTTTGACCCGAAGCGAAAAAGGCTGCGTGATCATCAAGGGTAACGAATGCCATGAGGTTCCAGCCATTGGCATTGAAGAAGTTGTCGATACAACCGGGGCTGGCGATCTTTTTGCTGCCGGGTTTTTATATGGGCTTACGCAAAATAAGCCTTTGCCCGAATGTGGACACCTGGGTGCATTGGCTGCTAACGAAATTATTTCGCATATTGGGGCCAGGCCTGAGATCTCACTGGCTGAACTGGCCGCCTCACGCGGATCATAGTTTTCGCAATTCGACTTCTTCGATACCATGATTTGCACTTTTGCGTAAAATCAGGTCGGCGCGATGGCGCGTTGGCAGGATGTTTTCTTCAAGATTCAACAGGTTGATCGAGCGCCAGATTTCGGTTGCGGTTTTATGGGTTTCATCGTCATTGAGCCCGGCATACCGGTGAAAAAACGATTTTGGGTTTTTAAAAGCGGTTTCGCGTAATTGAAAAAACCGCTCTACATACCAGCGTTCAATTTCCTTTGCATCAGCATCAAGGTAGATGGAAAAATCAAAATAATCAGATACGTAAGGGATCAGTTTGCCGCCTTTTGGTGCGCGACCGGTCCGCAAAAGATTGAGGCCTTCGACAATTAAAATATCGGGCTGATCCACGGTGATTTTTTCACCTTCAAGCACATCATAGGCAATGTGGGAATAGACCGGGGCTTCCACATGGCGGCGTCCGGCTTTAACATCTGACATGAATTTTAAAATGCGAACCACATCAAAGCTTTCGGGAAAGCCTTTGCGTTGCATCAACCCGCGGCGTTCAAGTTCGGCATTGGGCAGTAAAAATCCGTCCGTGGGTACCAGATCCACTTGTGGATGGTTGGGCCAGCGCGCCAGCAGGGCGCGGAGAATACGCGCAGATGTGCTTTTACCAACGGCGACACTGCCCGCCATGCCAATAATATAGGGTACCTTGTTTTCCTTGCCGCCGAGAAATTCCTGGGTTGATTTATGCAGGTTCTGGGTGGCGGCCACATAGAAATTCAACAATCGCGACAGGGGCAGGTAGATCTGACGGACTTCGTCCATCTTTACATTCTCATTAATGCCCTGCAGTTTTTCCAGCTCCTCAGCCGACAGGGTCAGCGGTGTATCGGCACGCAACCTTGCCCATTGGGTTTTGGTGAATTTTCGGTAAGGCGAATAATTTGTCGGGGCTGGCGTATCCATCTAGCTTAACTATCTGTCCTTGATGCTTTTTCATCCAGGCCGCTTAATCCTTGACGTCTTCGTAAAACCGCCATGACATCGGCCAGAGGCACGTTTGCCGCTTCCAGGGTCACCAGAAGATGATACAGCAAATCCGCGGTTTCTTCTGCCAATTGCCTGCCATCACCCGTAACTGCGGCAATCACAGTCTCAACAGCTTCTTCGCCAAGTTTTTTAGCACAATCGCCAACGCCACCCTGCAACAGTTTAGCGGTGTAGGAGGTTTGGGCGGGCTCGGTTTTACGGGTGCTAATCACTTCAGAAAGCTCGCGCAGGACATCGAGATCGAGAGTTCTTTTTGTGGTTGGACTGGTCATGGATCCATTCCTGTGCAGTGCAGCAACATGTGTTCGCAGAGGTAGCAAATTTATCAACCTTGCGCCAGTGTTTAAAGCCGCATGGGGATACCGGCTTTCGCCATGTGGGATTTGGCTTCGGCAATAGTATATTCGCCAAAGTGAAATATCGATGCAGCCAGAACCGCACTGGCGTGGCCTTTGGTTACGCCTTCGACCAGGTGGTCGAGGTTGCCGACACCGCCGCTGGCGATTACCGGTATGGCAACCGCATCAGAAATGCGCCGGGTGAGATCGAGGTCAAAGCCGATTTTGGTGCCATCTCTGTCCATCGAGGTCAGCAACAGTTCGCCAGCGCCTAACGCGGTTACTTTTTTGGCAAATTCTATGGCATCGATGCCGGTTGGCTTGCGGCCACCGTGGGTGAATATTTCCCATCTGGGGGCCTCATCAAGCAGCGATACGCGTTTGGCATCTACGGCTACAACAATACACTGGGAGCCAAATTTTTGTGAAGCTTGCCGGACAAATTCCGGGTTGAGAACGGCGGCCGTGTTCATGGCGACCTTGTCGGCTCCGGCCAACAGCAGTTCGCGAATATCTTCGGTACGCTTGACACCACCGCCAACGGTAACCGGCATAAAGCAGCATTCAGCAGTACGGCGCACCACATCAATCAAAATGCCGCGTTTTTCGTGGCTGGCGGTTATATCTAAAAAACACAGCTCGTCCGCTCCGGCAGCATCGTACGCACGCGCGCTTTCCACCGGATCGCCCGCATCTTTAAGATCAACAAAATTAACACCCTTGACCACACGGCCGTCTTTAACATCAAGGCAGGGAATAATGCGGACTTTTAACATTTATTGCCTCACCGCTTCAAAATCAGCAATCAGTTCCAGGGCTTGTTTGGCATCAAGCCTGCCATCATAAAGTGCGCGCCCGGTAATGGCACCGTGGATCATATTGTATTTTGGACTGAGTAGCGCTTTGATATCGTCGAGGCTGGACAGCCCGCCACTGGCGATAATGGGAATTGAAGTTGATTTTGCCAATTCGGCGGTGGCGTCAAGATTGAGCCCGGTCAAAATGCCATCTCTGGCGATATCTGTGAAAACAATGGCGGCAACACCGGCGTCAATAAACCTTGCCGCCATTTCACCAAGTTCAAGTTTGGAAGTTTCTGCCCAGCCGCGAACCGCCACCATTCCGTCCCTGGCATCGAGACCAACAACAATACGGTCGGGAAATTCGCGACAGGCAACGTGAACCAGCTCCGGGTTTTCAACAGCAACAGTGCCTAAAATTACCCGCGATATGCCCTTTTCAAGCCACATGGCAATGGTGTCGAGGTTTCTGATACCGCCACCGAGCTGGGTCGACATGGACACATTTGCCAGAATTTGCTCAACAGCTTCAGCATTAACCGGCGCGCCTTCAAAAGCGCCGTTGAGATCAACAATGTGGAGATAATCAAAGCCCGCATCCTCAAAAGCTTTTGCCTGGGCGTGGGGCGTGTCGTTAAATACCGTTGCCTGGTCCAT
>CAZVAZ010000037.1:0-950 GCA_964625235.1 uncultured Hyphomicrobiales bacterium | reverse complement strand
GACCGTCTTTCAGATCTATTGCCGGGAATAATTTCACTTGGTCGGTGTCCATTTAAGAAAATTGCCAATCAGGCGCAAACCCAGCTCCTGACTTTTTTCCGGATGAAACTGGGTTCCTATCATATTATCTTTGGCAACAGCGGCAAAGATTGTGCCGCCATAATCAGCTTCAGCCAGTATGTCCTCACGATTACTCGGTATGAGATGATAGGAGTGAACGAAATAGGCGTGCAGGCCGTTGTCACCCGTTGTGATATTTTCCAGCACCGGGTGTTGTTTGCAAACGTTCAATGTATTCCAGCCCATGTGGGGGATTTTGAGGGTTTTGTCCTCAGGTTTAATCGCCCTGACATCGCCCTTGATCCAGCCGAACCCTGAGGTGACATTGTGCTCATGGCCACGTTCGGCCATCAGCTGCATACCCACACAGATGCCCAGAAACGGTTTTTTGTCGCGGGAGACCGCTTCATCAATTGCCGCCCACATGCCGTCAATCTTCTGCAGTCCGGCGCGGCAGTCGGCAAAAGCGCCAACACCGGGCAGAACAATTCTGTCGGCATGGCTGACCTCGGCAACCTGTGACGTCAGGACAATTTCAGCATCACTGCCGACCTCACGGGCGGCGCGTTCGAATGATTTTACTGCTGATCTGAGATTGCCTGAGCCATAATCAATTATGGCTACTTTCATGGTTTTGGATCCGGCTCCGGAAACAGCCCGACAACACTTTCACTTTCCTTCATAGACGGACGCAAGGTTGCCAGGGTGCTTTGAACACCTGAAGAGGCCGGATGAAGGTCGTGGCGCTGCGGAAGTTTTTTGTATGGATCAAGCAGGCTTTCAAAAAATCGTCTTTCGCAATGTTCCAAAGAGCGGCCGGTGACGACGCCTATCTCCTGATATCCGGCACGTTTGAGCGTCCAGCGCCGCAAATTGTTGCCCTCAAGGGC
>CAZVAZ010000036.1:0-14749 GCA_964625235.1 uncultured Hyphomicrobiales bacterium | reverse complement strand
TCACCGCAAACCCGGGCACTGGTAACACCCCGGAGCGTAGTCAATATCGACAATCAGTTCGACCTCGATTTCGCCCGGTGGGTTTTGGCGCGGGGGTGATTTTGGGTGGTGGCGTTGTGGTGGAAGCGGTGGGCTAAGCGGATGAGTTTTGTCCCGGACCATTGTGTCCTTTGCCGTACTTTAAAACAGAATGGCCAATAGTTTTTCTCATGTTTTTAGTCAGTTCAGCATTCGGAAGCCGCTGTTGATTTTCGACGCAAGTATGACTGAAATTGACCCACAACAGACATTTAAGCCGGAGCAATGGAGTGTAGGTTACATACATTGGACAGTTCGCCTAATTAGCCTTTATGGTATTCGGTAAAGGCACTCAGGGAGAAAGACGATATGGCCGACGAAACCCTCCGGAATTCAAAGGCACGACGGCAGTCTCGCCAGCGAAAACGGTTAATCGAGGCCTTCAACAAGGAAGAACAATCAGGACTGGTCCTCGTACTTTACGCACGTTTTATCGTATTAGCGATCCTTCTGCTGTGGGCAACGGTGAGCACACGGACTGAGTACACGATTGTATATGCCGAGATACTGGCGGCATTTGCCGTGCTCGGTGCCTTGCCTTTGGTGCTCCGGTACTATGGGGTTTCCCGACTTAGGTGGATTGCGGTCCTATTCGCCATCGATGTGATTCTTCTTACCTACATACTGATGGTGCCCGGTTCGATGTTTCCATCGACCTTGACACCTCAATTCAACCTCCAGCTGCCGAATTTTTTGTATCTAAGTCTGTTCGTGGTTGGCATGGCTATCAGTTATTCGCCGCTGTTGGTGTTGTGGATCGGTTTTGTTGCCATTGCTGCGTGGAGCATTGGGATGGTCTGGATCCTCTCTCTTCCGGACACACTGGCGTTCAGTTTTGCGGAGCTTCTTGACCCAAGCCTGTTCACCGATGAAGAGCGGGTCAGGACTACATCTTCGCGCTTGTTCGTCTCTCTCTCGATTTGGTACAATCGGGTACTGTTTCTCGGGTTGGTCAGCTTGATAATCGCAGCTTCAGTTTGGCGCTCTCGTCGTCTTGTCATACGGCAAATCACCAGCGAGGCTGCTCGTACCAACCTGTCGCGTTATTTTTCCCCGAAAATGGTCGACCGGCTGGCATCCGGCGACAGCTCTCTCGAGGACGTCGACACCCGAAACATCGCCGTTTTGTTTGTGGATATCGTGGGCTTTACCAAGATGGCCGAGAGGCTTGGCCCGCAAGGCGTCATCAAACTGCTGCGTGACTTTCACAACCGGATGGCTGGCTGTGTGTTTGATCACAGTGGGACAATTGATAAATATATCGGTGACGCTTTGATGGCTAACTTCGGAACACCCGACACAGGCCCATATGATGCCTCCAACGCACTGCGTTGCGCCTATGCCATGGTCGATGAGATCGAGAACTGGAACGCGGAACGGAGGGAACAGGGGTCGGAACCTATCGAGATAGGCATCGGCATCCACTACGGCGAAGTCGTTACTGGCAATATTGGAGACGAACATCATCTGGAGTTTGCCGTACTAGGCGATACCGTCAATCTGGCAAGCCGGTTGGAGCGACTGACCCGGGAGGTCAATAGCCAGATCGTTGTAAGCGCGGAATTGGTGACGCAGGTAAAAGTAGAAAACTTTGATACAGACAATCTGCTAAAACCATTGACGGAGGATCAGGCGACAACTGTCAGAGGCCGCCGTCAGCCGGTTTCGATTTGGCGCTTGGTATCGAGCGGCGATGGAATTTCGATCTGAAAGCCGCCTTCAATTGGCACACAACACCAAATAAATGAAAATTTCTGTCCTTAGTCAACGATCCGCTCAATACACAATCGGCTTTTCAAGGCCGGGCTCTACTGTTGCCAGGACGTCGGCGATGCGTTGGGCAGCAAAGCCGTCGCCGTAGATGTTGCTGCCTTCGACCTGGCTGCGGGTGTGGTTTTTTTCCAGAGCCTGTTTTATTTTAGCCCGATCCGGGGCGACGTCCAAGACGTTGGGGCCGCGGTCGCGGCCGCGTTGGCGGGTTCCTATGTTGACGGCGGGCACACCTAAGTAAGAGCATTCGCGGATGGCGGCGCTGGAATTTCCGATGATGCCTTTGCTGGCGATGAGCACGTGGAGGAAATCTTCCGGGGCGAGGTTTTTGTAGAAATGCACATTTTCGAGGTGGTGCTGCTCCCTGAAGGCGCGAATGCCGCCTGAGGTGCCGTCTGAGCCGGCATCCACATTGGGCCAGAACCACAAGGTTGGGTAGTTCGCGTCTTTTATGGCGTGCAGAGTTTCGTTGATGTGGGCGCGGGCCAGTTCGTGTTCGGTTGTTACCGGGTGTTGCAGCACGACGATATAGCCGCTCGACAAATCGAGATCGGCGCCGACGCCGCCGCTCTTTGCCAGCAGGCTGGCAATATCGGGCCGCGGTTGTTGTTTGACCAGACGGGCGATATCGATTGACGGACAACCGGTGACAAATACGCGGTCGTCAGCTTCGCCCATGCGCTTTACGCGCGTTGCTGCCCCTTCGCTTGACACCAGATGAACATCGGCGAGTTTGGTGATGGCATGACGGACGCGATCATCAATCGAGCCTGTGACTTCGCCGCCCTGAATATGCACCAGGGGGATGTTGAGATATGCGCTTGCCACGGCTGTTGCCATGGTCTCAAAGCGGTCGGCGATGGTCACCACCATATCGGGCTTGAGATCGTCAAAGACGGTGGCCAGTTCGGCAAGGCCAAAGCCGGTTGATTTGGCAGAGGTTACCAGGTTTTCACCATCGAGGATGGAGTAGACCCGGCGGTCGACTTTAAAGCCTTCTTTTTCAATGACATCGACTGTTGCACCATACTTATCGAGCAAGGCGGAGGCTGCCACCACAAGCTGCAGCTCCAGCCTGTCATCATCGCGAATGGCGGCAAGGGCTGTGCGGATACGGGCATAAGAGGGGCGTGCGGTGATGACCACGCAGATTTTTTTTCTTGTCATTATGTCTCCAGGTCCTCAGGCACCAGGGGGGTGTCGGATTTAACGTCGCGGCGTAATATCCTGCCAAGCATCTGGTCATACTGGTTGGCGGATATGCCGGTTCCCGGTTTTTTGGTGGTGATGTTCTGGGTTGTCAGCACGGTGCCGGCACACATGTCAGAGCACGCGACAACGCTTTTGAGGAATATCTGCCGCAAGGGTTCTGTCTGGTCGAGGGGGGTTGTTTTGTCCACCGGGCTGGCGCGCATGGTCTCGATAAATCTTATGCCCTCGACGGTTTGGCGCAACTCCTCAGGGGTAAGCGAGGCGATGACATCGGGGCCGAACATATCTCGCGACAAGGTGACATGAACTTCCACCACCTGGGCTTGCACCATGACAGCGGCGAGGGCTGGATAGATGGTGGCTGAATGATCGGACAGGCCAACAGCACAGCCGTAGCGTGCTTTGAAATCCGCCAGCAGGTTGAGGCCCACATGTTCGGCACTGGTGGGGTAAATTGATGAACATTGCATGACGGCGAGATGATCGCGAACGGGACCTAGGCGGGCAACGGCTGCGTCAATTTCTTCGTATGCACTCATGCCACATGAAAGCATCAGCGGCTGGCCGGTGGCACTCATGGCATCGAGCAGGGGGAAATTGGTAATCTCGCCCGAGGCTACTTTCCACCCGGCAACACCAATTTTATCGAGCAGGTCAAATGCTTGAAGGGAAAACGGTGAACTTAAAAACAACAGGCCTTTTTCGAGCGCATGCTGTTTAAGGCCCGCCCATTGCTCGGGGGTGAATTCCATCCGGCGCCAGTAATCGAGACGGGTTTCATCCTGGGGGCTGAATTTCGTGCGCCACGGTTCAGCCGCAGTGCTTTCAGCTTCGGCAATATGGGTCTGGAATTTAACCGCATCCGCCCCGGCCAAAGCAATAGCATCTATATAGGCGTGGGCCGCCCCCAGACTGCCGTCATGGGCCTGTGCCACTTCACCGATGATGGTGCAGGGAGCATCTTTACCGGGTTGTTCCAGCCAGGTTTTCATCACGCATTTTCCTCAAAAAAGCCGGTGTGGCAAAATCAAGGATAAGGTTTACCTGCGATGGCGATCTATCTCCAGCATTTTCGCAACTTGTTGGTAAATTTGCGCTTGTCCCTTGAGATTATTTTGAAACGGCCTTGCCAATCAGCTTTTTGAGCACACCGGTCATTTTCATGAATACGGGGTCGCGATCAGAAATACCATGGCGGGTTTTGAGATAGGCCGGATCATTATAACTCACCCGCACCTTGCCATCACTATCTTGCCAGGCAAGGGCTTTTAGCGGCAAATCAAGGCCAATATTGCGGTTACTCAACATTAAAGGTGTGCCCAGTTTTGGGTTGCCAAAAATCAGCAATTGTGTCGGTGCCAGCTCTTTACCAACTTTTTTGGCACCGGCGGCGTGATCAACCCGGGCGAAAATCGTAATGCCCTTTGAGGTCAATATTTTTGTCAGGCGATCAAGCGTTTCGGGAACAGAATAACTGCTCTCAACTATAATAATCCCGGTGCCGCCAGCTACTGCCGGCAAGGTGAACAAAATTGCGCAAAACAATCCCAGAATGATTTGTCTCATGGTTTTTCCTCTTTTTAACTGTGTCGATTAACCAGCGGCAACTGTGATATACTTCAAGGAACATATCAACCAAACTAATGGTGATCACACAGGTCTGGTGCCAGGAAAGTTGATCAGGATCAAGGAATTTCTGCTGGTGAATACATATAATTCATTGGCGAATGAAGATTACGGGCAGAGATAACAACAAGACTTACTTAAGGAGTATTGTCATGTTTAAAAACCCTTCCCTGACGACACGCATCGCTATCGGTAAACTGGTTGGTTTGATAATCGGTCTGATTGGCTTTTTCAGCCTGCCATGGTTCTGGCCGGAGGCACCCATGCAACTGCGCTGGGGAATTTTGCTTTGGTACACTACGCTCGGCGCACTTATTGGTGTCTTTGGTGTGGTGACCCGGCATCCGGTGTTAAATCTGCCGCTGCCGTGGTGGTGCCGCGCCCCATTGCTGGGCGGCTGGATGAATTTTGTCCTGACGTTTTTCGCCTGGGATGCCATGAGTTCAATGCTGGTTTTAACCTTTGGCCCTGATGGCCTGATGACATCTCCTTTATGGTTCGTTCTTGAGGGCGCTCTTGTCGGCCTGCTCATCGGCTATCTGGCAACCCGCTTTGGCGGCGAGGGAATAAAAGCGGTTGAAGGGGATGGTGTTACAGGGTGAAATTCTCTAACCCTTGCATAAATGATGCAGGTCACTTTCCCATGCTGGAAACACCTGATTATTATGCGGCGCCTGCCCAGAAGTTTCTGAAGAAGAACAGTTCAAAAAAACAGCACCAATAACCAAATGCCTGCAGCCCATACGTTCAGGCGGGCTGCAGTAAAACTTGAAACCCATCACCACAAACCGGACCATTTGACCGGCATTGGCTATTTGTGCTCTAGATTCAGGGTCAACCAAAAGGTGAAGGTCATACAAATGAGAAATTTTCACCCACGCTGCGAACTTGCCACCCATGAGGTCACCAACCAGCCTGAAGCGCTGGGCGATGTATCACTGCTGAAGGACCCGGCGCTGAGTGAGGCAGCGGACAACGCCTTTGTGCATTTGTCACATGCAACAGGCCAATCAGACAAGGATGTGCTCAAGGCGCAAAGAGAACATCTAAATGCATTTGGTCAGCGCACAGGCAGCGAAGAAGTGCGCGAGTGGGGCCGGCAGGCGGATGAAAACCCGCCGAAGCTGCGGGCGTTTGATGCGCGTGGCCAGCGTATTGACGAGGTTGAGTATCATCCCGCCTATCATGAATTGATGGCACTGGGGCTGGAAGGCGGGGTTTCCAGCCGCGCCTGGACCCACAATACTGGCGGGCATGTCACCCATGGGGCCCTAATGGCGATGATGGCCTGGGCTGATGGCGGGGTGTGTTGTCCAATGTCGATGACCTATGCCGCTGTTTCAGTTTTGCAAAAAGAAGACTGGGCCAATGAGGAATGGGTGCCGCGTATCACCACGCCTGCCTATGATCAAAATGTGCTGCCCGCGCTTCAGAAAACCGCCGCCACCATGGGCATGGCGATGACTGAAAAACAGGGTGGATCGGACTTGCGCTCCAACACCACGCGCGCTGCCAGCCTTGGCGGTGCTGAAGTGGAGCTGACCGGACACAAGTGGTTTTGTTCAGCGCCGATGTGTGATGCATTTTTGACGCTTGCGCACGAAGAGGCGGGCCTAAGCTGCTTTCTGGTGCCGCGCTGGCGGCCCGATGGCTCACGCAACGCTATCGAAATCCAGCGCCTCAAAGACAAGCTTGGTGATCGCTCCAATGCCTCATGCGAAATCGAATACCGTGGTGCCTGGGCCAGGCGCATTGGCGCACCGGGGCGCGGCATTGCCACCATTTTAATCATGGCCCATCATACGCGTTATGACTGCATGGCAAGTTCGGCTGGTGCCATGCGCAAAGCCGTGGTGATGGCAGCACATTATGTCAGCCAGCGTACAGCCTTTCAGAAAAAACTGATTGACCAGCCCCTGATGCGCAATGTTATCAGCGATCTGGCCCTTGAAACAGAGGCCGCCCTGGCTCTGGCGCTGCGGGTGGGGGCGAGCTTTGATGCAGCCGGGCACAATGAACATGAAGCGGCTCTGTCTCGTGTGCTTACGCCCGTTGCCAAATACTGGATATGCAAGCGCCAGCCCGGCGTCATCACTGAAGCTCTCGAATGCTTTGGCGGCTCGGGCTATGTGGAGGAAAACGCCATGGCGCGGGCTTATCGCGCCGCCCCGCTCAATGCCATATGGGAAGGCTCGGGCAATGTCATCGCGCTCGATATCCAGCGCGCTTTGGGCGATGAAAAAATTGCCGCAGCCTTCGCCCAAGAACTCAAGCGCATCGGCAACGAAATCGCCACCCTCAATCCGCTCACCGACTGGCTTGTGGACAATCAACTCGCCAAAGACCCGCGGCTTTTCGCCGAACGCGCCGCCCTGGTTTTTTCCGCTGATGCCCTTGGAGCCGGCCCGCTGCGGGAAGCCTATCTTATCTTGCGTATCCACGAGCCGTCTTACTTTTGGGGTGCCAACGCCGACAGGGTCGACCGCGATGTACTCATTGCCCGGGCGATAGAGTGGGTTTGATTGTAATTGCGTGCTTTCAGCGATCTGTTGCCGAAATTCGTCAAATCTCAATGATGCCTTCGCTCAAAGCCCGGCTTACCGCACTTGAGCGCGAACTGGTGCGCAGCTTGCGGAATACATTTTTCAGGTGATAGCGGACCGTATTTTCACTGATCTTGAGGATTTTGCCAATTTCCCAATTGGTTTTTCCTCGCGCGGCCCAATGGAGACAGTCGGTTTCGCGCTGGCTAACGCTGCTGCTGTCGAAGTCGCCCACATGCCATTGATCAACTTCCAATTTCCTGCTGGACAATTTGACAAACTCATCCATGAATTCAATACACAGCAGATGTATTTCGTCTCCGGTTTTCTGAAACAACTCTTCATTTCCAGATGCCTTGCCTTGCATATAGACAGTCATACCGCGCATATGGCCGGTCGTACACATGGGAACCAGCCAGGCGCGATGCACGCTTTTTAGCCGCAACACGCCAAGTTGCCAGATAACAGATGTGTTTTTTTGAGCGTTGCGCAGCAATTCCACATAATCGAATGGTTTAGAGGTTCTAGCGATTTTGGCCACGACCGGATCCATTTGTAACCAGCCATCGTGCACATAGGAACGGGGTAATTCTATCCCATAATCGCAGACAAAAAGGTTACACAGCTGATCGGCATTGTCCAAGGTGCCGGCTTTTACGGCAAATGCATCAAACCCGTGGTAGCCCAGTGATTTAACCGCAACCGAGAACCTGTCCCTCAGTTCTTCGACAGAATTGAGGACATTCAGATCCGCTTTAAATTTTACAAGAACTTTCACCCGAACCCCTCGGTGATGATTTTATTCAAATCACAATGACGGAGCAAGAATTAACTTGGCTGTTGAGATAACAAAAACGGCACTGCCAGTTTTTGCAGCTCACCCGGTGCGTCAACCACAAACATGTGCCTGGCGTCACACACAGTTTCAAACCGGCAGTTTTTTATCAGGCCTGCCAACTCCTCGGCCTCTTCAACAGTGCCAAATTCATCCCTGTCTCCAATAATCAGCAGAGTTGGTATGATAATCTTGTCATAATCTTCCCGCTCCAACGTTGGCGGCTTTATCCACATTGGCCAAGCGGCGCGCAATAATTGATACCAGGGTGTCTTGCGGTGTGCCCACCAGAGCGCCAGCGAATATATCGGATGGCCGAATATGTAGCGCCATTTCTTTGGCGGATGGCGATAATCATCGGTGCCAAAAAATTCCTCCTGGCCTCGTTTGAATTTGTCTGACACACCAATATAAGGATGAATGGCTATTAGAACCTGACGTTCAATCAGGTCTGGCTGAAACACCGAAATGTGCAGCGAGATCATCGCACCGGAGGAATGACCCATCACCAGAGGTTTCTGCTTGAGATCAAGTGCCTTGATAAACCCTATCATATCCCAGGCCAGGTGGCCGTAGGATGTGAATTTACCGCATGGATTGTTGGTATTGCCATGACCGCGATGATCGGGTGAAATAATACGGAAATGTCTGGCCAATTCACCATAGTTGGTTGACCAGTTGAGATTTCCTGTTGCCCAGCCGCCATGGAACAGAATTAACGTCGGCCCCGACCCCATCTCGCGGTAGAAAATGCGCAAGTCACCGCAATCAACATATTTTTTCTCGACTTTCATGGGCTGATCCCCGGTTTTCTCCCTGCCTCCCTTTTGTGTGGAGGTTAGAAAGTAAATATATAACCAACCACCCTCAAAACTTCTTTATCAGCTTTGCCGTGAGGGACCATATCTCGATATTATCCTCGAAGCGGCCGTAGGAGCCGCCGATATTGATGCCCATACCGTCATTGAATTGCATGTCGATGCCGGTGGCAAGGTTGGCGCCGAGGCCTAATTCCTCGGCAATAGTGCCGCTGGTGAGGGCCGAATCAAGGTCCTCGCGGAAGAAATAGCTGCCGGTCAATGAAATACTTGGGGTGATTGAGCTAAATTTGTCGATATTGGTGAATGTTTTTGAAATCGATGTGCCAAAGCTGACATTGCCGCTGGTGATATCCGAGCCCGGCACAATAACGCCAAGACTGTCGGTATATCCATCGCGCTGGACCTGGCTTATGCCAGCCGAAAAGCGCGGCGCGATGACATAACCATCCTGCACAAACGTATCGGACAGCGAGGCACTGGCAGCAAACACATCAACGTTGAAATCACCCTCGCCGCCGCCAATTTCCAGGGTGTTGTCGCCTCTTGCGTAAGTGGCGGAAAGGCCCAGTGTCAGGGCTTTTCTCAACAGGTAATCAGCTGAAAGCGTGGCAGAGAAATAATCGCCGGTGAGCCTTGATGCATTGGCGTTGGACGTCACCTTGCCACTTTGATAGCCACCGGTAAAGCCCAAGGTGGTTTTCGGATCCCAGAGTATTTTTGCACCTGCGGCAACATTGAATATCCGGGCGCGGCGGTCAGCGCCGGTGCGATCATCATCCAGTCCGGTGATGCCCGAATTCAGGAATATCGCCCACGGGCGGGTGGCTTTGGGGTTGGCCACGGAAAAATTACCGGCAACGCCGTTAATAACACCCCCCCCCACAGTGCCGCTGCCGCCATCGCCAAAGGCGGTAATCAAGGCCTCGTTGACGGTGATGCCACCGCTAGTTTGAAGGTTCGCGGAGACGTAGTTGCTGGCTGGAGTGATAAGATCGTCACATTTTTTCTTTGCCTCGGCCAGTCTGGCCTTGGCTTCTCTAAGCTTTCCTTCCTGGATAGGCAACAATACTTCAAGAACTCTTCTATCGGAAGAATTTTTGCGGAACCTATCGGCAATTTTACCCTTTACTCCCGGGAAATCAATCTGGCCGGTGCTGTTATTTCCATCAAGCTCAGATTCTATGGCGAGTCTTATTGCTCTAATTCCACTATCAGTAGGAACTTGTATTGAGGACGCACTTTCCCTAGATTCTTCGATTATTTCTCTTAGTGATATCCTTTCTAATCTTTCTACATCACCTATAATTTGAGCCAACTTTCTTTCTGAATCGTCAATACGTTTCTCGAATTCCTCGATCTCAGCCTCAATTTCTGCAATTTCATCGTCACATAATTTTTTCGCAGCAGCATCAACGACAAATTGACGTTGGCGGGGCTCTGGCTCTGGAATGCCGAAGTCAAAGCCAAGCCCGGAAACAAACGCCTCAACGCCGCTATCCGCCACCGCGCCATAGGACGCGTTGATACTGCCGCTGACAGCACTGCTGCTACCCACATTGGGTGTGCCGGATTCAATCCGGCTGACTTCCTCGCCTGCGGAATTGAAGAAAATGACCTCCTGAAAACCATTCGGCCCGTCGACAATTTGAGTGGTTTCGCCCGATTGGACACCGGCGGCTATAATAATCGCCGCCAGATCGCCCGGCCCGGCCAGCACATCGCCCGCAACCCCCATACTCAGCACTCCGGCAAGTGCCGCACCAAGAAGCTTGATTTTCATCGTCATAAATCCCTGTCAGTTTGATATTGACAGGCAACCTAGCAAACGCCGAACCATCGCACACCTACCCGAACGGGTAGTGGCAATTGTGGTTCGATAGTGCGGTGCAGGATTGTCGGGCTAGACAAGCTGGGTTAAAGGCCTTACCTGCGCTTTCCACCAGGCGGTGGATGATTACTTTGAAACCTGCGCCAAAACAGGCAAAAATAACCAGAGTCCTGCTCGGGAAAACTCATAACCCGGCACCCACGCCAATGTGGCCCAGGCAGCTGAGCTGGCCGATAAAAGTATTGTCTAATGAGTTGAGGATATTCTCGGCGATGCGACTTCGCCGGTTTAAGGGAGGCCTTGGATTTGCTGATTTAGCAGCAATTGGCGTAATTTATAATTTAGTGCATATAGTAAGCTGTCGCCGCAATCGAAATTGACAGGAAACGCGAGGACTCAATGCCGAATTATGATAAACGCCCCGGCGAAATCGCCCTCGATTTCGACCCCGCTCAAACAGCAGATGATGGCAACGTTGTTTTCATTGGAAAAATAAAATCCCCCTGGAAGACGCGAACCGAGTGTCCAAAAAACATTGCCCAGGCCCGGTTGAAAAACCAGAGTGCCACCCTTGAGATCGACCCACCCTGGCGTTTAGGCCTCGACGGGGTGGAAAGACACTCCCACCTCATTGTCATGTACTGGATGCAGGAAGCTCGCCGCGACCTCATTGTGCTGAAACCGCGTCACCGGCCTGAACCTGCCGGCGTATTTTCCTTGCGCGCACCCGCACGCCCCAACCCCATCGCCATTTCCACCGTGCGCCTGATTGAGGTCAACCGGGACACCGGCAAACTTATTATAGATGCCATAGACTGCCTCGATGGCACCCCCCTTCTGGATATCAAACCGTGGTTTGAAACCGTCGACACGCCGTAGAAGTTTTTCTGGCTTTGAGAGTTGGGATCAATGGGGGCTGAACCATTTGTTTTTTGCTCGCTCACGGCCGCATCGCGCTTTGCGCTGGCCTACGCGGGTGCAGGCCATGCGGCCCGGGGTCCAACGCTGCGCTCGTCCGGGTGCGCACCTGATAGTCTTATCCTTGTAACTCCGGGACGAGCGCAGCGTTGGACTAACTGTGAGTTCTCACGAGGTTGTTCATTCGATCCAACTCTGAAAAGGTAAGTTTGCAAAAACACATCCTTATGAGGAGAACCGAATGAACGTTCACCAGAACGCCCGCCTGACACCGAAAGGTCGAGAACTTTTGATTGCCCGCCTTGAGCGCGGCGAACATGTTTGTGATGTTGCCTGTGCATTGGGGATTTCGGTGCGCACTGTCTATAAATGGAAAAAACGCCACCACGAGCACGGTCTGGCCGGATTGCAGGATCGCTCCTCACGTCCCCTGGCAAGCCCTGCACGGACATCCGCCACACTTGAGGTGCAGGTGTTTTGCTGCGAAAACAGCGGCGCACATTTGACCGCATTGCCGAGCAGGTTGGGATATCACGGGCAACTGTCGGGCGCATTTTAGTGCGCCATGGTCTCAACCGCTGGCGCGATCTTGAGCCACAGGAGCCGGTGATCCGCTATGAACGCGATCGCCCCGGAGAGATACTCCACATCGACATCAAAAAATTGGGAAAATTCAATCGAATGGGCCATCGTGTTACCGGAGATCGCAAGATGCCAGCCTATATGCGCGGCATGGGGTGGGAGTATGTCCACGTCTGTGTTGATGATCATTCCCGTCTCGCCTTCACTCAGGTTCTGGAAAGCGAAAGGAAAGAATGTGCCACAGCTTTCCTCAAAGCAGCCGTTGCCTGGTACAAACAACTCGGAATTACCATTGAGCGCGTGATGACCGACAACGGTTCGTGTTATCGATCCATTGCCTTCAACAGACTTTGCAAGGCCATGGGTATCCGTCATATCTACACAAAACCCTACACACCAAAGACCAATGGCAAGGCTGAGCGATTCATCCAGTCATCCTTGCGGGAATGGGCCTATGCCCAAGCCTATAATACCTCAGAACAACGAAAAACCGAACTGCCGTACAGGATGCATCATTACAATTGGCACAGACCACATGCCGGTATAAAAAAGAAAACACCTATCAGCCGTTCAGGGCTGGATGTGAACAACCTGTCGAGACTCCACACCTAACGAGCAAGGCGAGTGCAGGCTGCGCGCCGCTTGAGCGCTACTATCAAGCGCGCCGCTCTTTAGAAACAACAGCCCTCACATTTATCAGTGCCTTGTCGATGGCGTGGAAAAGCTCGGCGGCGTTTATCGGTTTGGAAATATATGCGTCCATACCGGCGTCGAGATATTTTTGCCGGTCACCTGCCATGGCATTGGCGGTGAGCGCAATGACGGGGAGGGTGCCGACATAACCCTTACTTTTGCGAATGTGGCGGGTGGTCTCCATGCCATCCATACCGGTCATGATGACGTCCATCAAAATAACGTCGAATTTGCGGGTTTTAAGGATATCAAGCGCCTCTTCACCGCTACCGGAAATCTCAAAAGTGTGGCCGAATTTTTCCAGATATGTCGAGATCAGCATCTGGTTGGTTTTATTGTCCTCGACAATGAGAATATGGCCGTGGCGCTCTTTTTCCAGTGCCAGCACATCGCTTAAGCCCTGTTCCTGGCCGACCTCGCAATCAGCATCCACCTGGTAAGGTTTGCATTTCACATTGAACCGGAAACTCGACCCCTGGCCCATTTTGCTGCTGTATCCGATATCGCCGTCCATCATCTCAACCAGTTGACGGCAAATGGAAAGACCAAGACCGGTGCCGCCATATTGTGATGAGGTTTGCGCATCTGCCTGCCTATAGGGCGTAAATATCTGGTCTTTTAATTCTTCACTCAGGCCAATGCCGGTATCTTTGACAGTGATTTCTAAAAGTTGGCTTTCCTCACTCAGGCTCGTCACAGAGAGGCCAATATCGATGGAGCCGTGTTCAGTGAACTTGACTGCATTACTGGCAAGGTTTGAGAGTATCTGGCGAATTCTCAAAGGATCACCATAGAGTTGATCAGGCAGATCATTGTCAACTTCCAGCCGCAGTGTCAGGCCTTTTTTCCGGCACGGGATAATCAGTGTTTCAATCACCGTATCAACAAGTTTACGCGGGTTGAAGTTCTGGCAGGCCAGTTGAAATTTTCCACTTTCAAACTTGCCGTGATCAAGAACGTCATTCAGCACCCGCAACAATCCCGTTGTCGAGCCTTTCAGTGATTTGGCATATGTGTGTTGACTGGGATCAAGGTCACTTTCGGCCAGTATCTCGACCAGGTTCATGATAGCGCCCATTTGCGTGCGCAATTCGTGGGCGACCGTGGCCATTAACTGATCCTGCATGTGCAGCTTCTTTTCAGCCGCGCTGACGTGGGCTTCGCGCTGTTTCAGCTTTTGCTCGAGAGCAGCAATCTGTTCAGACGGGTTTGTCATTTTTGCTATTTTTCCTGTTTTCACGCTCATTAAGTGTCCGGCGCAATTGATTAATTCAGGAGGTAAAAATACCGCAAAGGCCTTAATCTTTCGCTAAATGCTCCTCATTTTCTATCACCTCAAGAAGCTCATCTAAACTAAAGCCCTGGCGCCGCCAGGCTTTCAGGCTCTTGTCGGCGGCGCTTTTGGAAAGCTTGGCCCCGGTTTCATCTTTGACCAGGCGGTGATGGTTATAGGCAGGTTCCGGCAACTCCAGCAACACCTGTAACAATCGATGAATGCTGGTGGCATGAAACACATCTTGCCCCCGCGTCACTTCGCTGACGCCCTGTAAAGCATCATCTACCACCACACTGAGGTGATAAGAGGTCGGTGTTTCCTTGCGCGCAATGACGACATCACCCCAGTTTTGCGGGTTGCATAAAACCTCACCATGCTCGCCTTGCGGGCCTGAGCCTTTTTCCTGAAATGTCAGATTATCACCTGCCAGCTCGATGGCCTTTATCATATTAAGCCGAACGCAGCCGGGCTTGCTCGACGCTATCATTTCGGCTGTTTTTTCCACATCCATATTGCGGTAAATGCCGGGATAAATCAAAGCACCATCGGGGTCGCGTTCAGCTTTGC
>CAZVAZ010000035.1:0-14839 GCA_964625235.1 uncultured Hyphomicrobiales bacterium | reverse complement strand
GCCAGATCATCCAGCCTTTTGGTGGTAACGCCCGGCACCACGTAAGGCGTCAGCATGTCGAGAGCCTGTGCTGCCAGTTGACCGGCTTTAAGCATGCCGGCAAAAGCCTGGGGGCCGTGAAGCTTGATCTGGCCGGTGTTGCGCTGTGGCGCTAATGCTGCATCAATATAACTCAATTGGATATCCTCTAAGATCAGACCATCAAAACCGGTGCGTCGATATCAATTCCTTCGGGCGATATTGTACAGGAATAGGCATAAGCCTCAACACCTGACTTTATTGCTGTGTCAAAAGTATGCGCATAATCTTTATCAATGTCACCAGCGAGGCTGAAACTCTCGGCATCGGTGCGTTGAATGAGATAGAACATGACGCAGCGATAGCCTTGCTGGGCGTAAGCTGCAAGTTCATTCAGATGTTTTTTGCCCCGCTCGGTCACCGAATCAGGGAATTCGGCAAACCCGGCTTTACGCATCAGGTGAACATTCTTGATTTCCACATAACAGTCGGGCTTATTTACTTCCTGCAACAGAATATCAATGCGGCTGTTTTTGCCGTATTTGACCTCGCGGCGCAAGGAGCTGTACCCGGCAAGTTCGGCAATCCTGCCATCGTCAATGGCATCGGCAACGATTTTGTTGGGATGATTGGTGTTGATGCCAACCAAATGTGGCCCACGGCCCAGATCAACTTCGAGCAGTTCCCACGAATATTTCAGCTTGCGTTTGGGATTATCACTTGTCGACAGCCACACCCGCGACCCGGCCTCCTTCAGGCCCATCATCGAACCGGGATTGGCACAGTGAGCCGTCACCATCTCACCGGTATCAAGCCTGATATCGGCTAAAAAGCGCTTGTAGCGTTTGATCAAGGTGCCGGTGAGCAGGGGAGTGGGAAACTTCATTGAGTTAAGATAACCGAATGCGATAAGGTGTGACTTCAATTTGTAAACATAAGCACCGGGGCAGCAATGAGCAAGCACGATAATCTGGTAACCGCCGCCGTCATCCTCATTGGTGATGAGGTATTATCCGGGCGCACTCAGGATAAAAACCTCGGGTTTATTGCCGGTTTTCTTGGCGAAATAGATATTCAGGTTGAAGAAGCCCGCATCGTCCCCGACACGCAATCGCGCATCATTGAAGCAGTAAATGCTGTGCGCCCGCAGTATGATTATATCTTCACCACCGGCGGCATCGGCCCCACCCACGATGACATAACCGCCGACGCCATCGCCGCTGCCTTCAATGTCGGCATAGATTACAACGACGAGGCAATAGCAATCCTGCGCGAACGCTACGACGAAAAAGACCTCAATGAAGCCCGCATGCGCATGACACGCATTCCCCATGGTGCCAGCCTCATCGAAAACCCGGTAAGCAAAGCCCCGGGTTTTCAGATTGAAAATGTATTTGTCCTGGCCGGGGTTCCAAAAATCATGCAGGCGATGATGGGGTGTCTCGCGCCGCGCCTCAAAGGCGGGGCCAAAATGATGAGCCGTTCCATCAGGTGCGATATCGGCGAAGGCTGGATTGCCGCCAGCCTCGAAACCCTGCAAAGCCGGTTCCCCACCGTCGCCCTCGCCAGTTATCCATTTTTCGAAAAAGACGGCATGGGCACCAATCTGGTAGCCCGCTCAACCGATGAGGCGGCTCTCAATCAGGCCGAAGCTGCACTGATAGCGATGGTTGCCAGTGCCAACGAGCAATAAGCGAATAATGCGCTGGACAGACCAACTGCAACAATTTATCACCAGCGCTTGAGACGTTCCAAAAAGCCGGGACCAGTTGCGGGCGTGGTGGAATGGTAGACACACAGGACTTAAAATCCTGAGGACGCAAGTCCGTGCGAGTTCGACTCTCGCCGCCCGCACCAATTCGAAATCATAATATTTTCGACGCTTGATTTTTCTATAGTTTCTTGGTTTGCTTGTATCCTGCCAGCGAGAACTATAGCATCGGGAGGGGTTTTAAGTGTCTGAGAATTTACCCGCATATTTGACACAAGGTGAAGTTGCGCGGTTGTTTCCTGTACTGTCCACGACATCTAAGGAAGGCCGCACCACCTCAATTGTGTTGGCATGTTTGTCCAAAATTGAAGAATTTGGCAAAAGCCTTCTGGGTACCGTTGGGCAACGTGTCGGGAAATTATCGCGGATCGAAACTTACACGGAAGTTGGGTTTAAAAAACAACTAAACGAACACAAAGACAGGCCTGACGGCCTCATTGTTTTAAAAATCGGTTCGCGTGAATGGCGTGCATTGGTCGAGGCAAAGGTCGGTAACAATGATCTGGATTCAGGACAGATCGAAAGATACCGCGCCCTAGCTAAAGACAATGGCATTGATTGTGTCATAACGATTTCAAATCAGTTCGCGACAAATCCAGTCGACCATCCTATGGAAGCTGTACGAAAAAGCCGTTCAAAAATCCCAGTTTTCCATTGGTCTTGGATGCATGTTCTTACGTCGGCTCATTTGCTGATAAGTCAGGATAGTGTTGCGGACGGAGACCAGCTTGTTCTTCTGAATGAACTACGCCGATTTTTGGGTCATGAAAGCGCTGGAGTAAAAGGGTTTGACCGTATGCCTAAGGAATGGGCAGACCTAAATAGATTGGTATCAAGTGGTGGTATTATATCAACCAAATCCAAAGAGGCTGCGACGGTTCTTCAGGCATGGCATCAAGAAACGCGTGATTTGTCGTTAATCTTAAGTCGATTAACCAAAACAAATGTATCGGAGAAATTACCGCGCAAACACACGAAAGATGCTGTTCAACGCCAGAAAGATGAAATGGATAATTTGCGTGATGCTCATCAACTTAGATGTGCGTTGGATATAAAAAATGCAGCGTCACCTGTTGAAGTCGTAGCAGACATGAACCGCCGTTGTATCGACGTTGGAATGACTTTACGCGCGCCTGAAGACAAGAAAACCACGAAGGCTCGCGTGAATTGGCTGCTAAGGCAAATTAAAACCGAAGCAGTTGAAGATTTGTATGTCCGGCTGTTTTGGCCGGGAACGAGTGAGCCCACTCAGTTTTTGGTGTCTGACTTGCGGGAGAATATTGAAATTTGCAATGAAGAAAAAAAACATCTGACGGTTCATGGTTTCCACGTCTTTAAATCCAAACGAATTGGTGCGCGATTTACACAACAGGTAAATTTTATAGCGGATTTGGAAAAACTCGTGCCGGAATTTTACCACACAGTTGGTTCAAACCTTGATGCATGGAAAAGGAGTCCTCCAAAAATGATGCCCGAAAAGATAGCGGCTGATGATGTTTCGCCAGAAGCTATTTTTGATGAAGCGGAGGGATTCGAACCCTAGCCGAGTGGGTGGATTTAACGCCATCAAATGAGCCAATAGTTACTTCCTTTGCATAACATGTGATAGGATGGAAATTCTCAGCTTGTAGCAAATCCTCAGTTTGGATGCTTAATTGCGGCAATTTTAAATTCGATTTTGGTATTTGTTTGATGCAGTATACGTTTTCGTGCCTTTTGGCACTCCGAAGTTTGGCTTGTGCCCTGACGCTGATTTTCCTCATTTCAGCGAGCGCGACCGCGCAGACTTTAAGCAGCGAGGAGCAGGCTGCACTAGAGCAAAAAGACAAAGTGATTGAGGCCTCAATCAAGGCCATCGGCAATATTCTTGATGCTCAAAAAGCCAAGCAAAAAATTATCAAAGACCTGCGAAGGGCCATCGACAAGGCCCAGACGGATGTGGACAAAAAACAGATTGGCGAAGAGTTAAAAGTGCAAAATGCCGAATTGTCACAGCTGCGCAATCAGGTGATTATCCTTGCAACCGGTGTGTCCCAAACCGATATTGATCCGGTCAATGACGGGTTTGATCTGCAAAAAGAACTGGAACTGCTCATACGGCCTTTTGTGTGGATTTTAAAATCGGCAACCGAGAATGCCCGTCAGATAGAATTTCTTAAACGCACCCTTCTGGCAGCCGGCAAACAGGAGCAGACTGCCGCCGATGCCATAGAGCGAATTCAACTGATAATTGACAAGGCCCCTGAAGATAAACGCGTGGCCAAACGGGTGCAGACAATCCTTCAGGACTGGAAGGACCGTCAGATTTCAGCAATGGACAGGGCAACGACGGCTGAGCAGCAATTGCAGGCGCGATTATCAAAGCGCGTTGATGCGGGCGATACCACCAAGCAGGCGTTTACGTCGTTTTTCAACGATCGGGGCCGCAATCTGATCTATGGAATTTTGGGATTTTCGGCTGTTATAGTGGTAATGCGCCTGCTGCGTCGGATTATTCTGTCTTCAATCGGTGCGCCCAGAAACAGAACCTTCCCGGTGAGAATGGGTGCATTGATTTTTGACATTGCCACAGCTGCCACAGCCTTTGGCACCACCATTGCCATCTTCAACAGCTATAATGACTGGCTCTTGACCGGTTTTATGTTGCTGCTGTTTATTGCCATTGGCTGGATCACTCTAAAGTCACTGCCAAACCTGCTGGAGCAGGTAACCTTGTTGCTTAATCTTGGCGCCGTGCAGGAAGGAGAGCGTCTGGTAATCAATGGCGTTCCCTGGCGTGTCGCCAAGCTTGATCTATACACGTCCCTTGTCAATCCGTCGCTCAGAGGCGGCTCGTTCACGGTTCCTGTGCGTGAGTTAAAAGGCCAGCATTCGCGATCAGTTGATGACAAAGAAAAATGGTTTCCCTCGGAAGAAGGCGACTGGGTCGTTCTCGACAGTGGCCTGTGGGCGGAAGTTGTTCTGCAAAGCCCCGAAGCTGTGCAATTGCGTGAAGAAGGCGGCGCCATTTCGTATTATACGGTGCAAAGTTTCCTCGATCAAAACCCCAAGAACGTCTCCACTAACTACCGGGTCACCATCGAGTTCGGTATTGATTATTCTCATCAGGCCATTGCCGCTGACGAGATTCCAAAAATTCTGCGCGAGTATATCGAATGCGAAATTTGTAAAATGATTGAGCCTGAAAAAGTTCGGGGGGTTTACGTGACGCTGTTTCGAGCCGGTGCGTCTTCACTTGATTATGAAATTGAAGTGGATGTAGGCGAAGGAATGGGCCATCTTTACGAGACAATCGAACACGGACTCGCCCGCTTTGCCGTGCAATGCTGCACCAAAAATAACTGGACCATCCCCTTCCCGCAATTGACCTTGCATAGGAGCGATTAGGGTAGGGCGGGATGAGGCCGGTTGCTAAGTATTAGAAATTAAAGAAAACTGTAGTTTGAAGGTGTTGTATGACGCATGGTTACATGCTTCAAAGAAAAGAGCCTTTAAACTACACAGAAATTGCAATAAATTGACTAATTTAAAATCATCTGCAGCTTTGAGTTTTCTCGTCATCATCGGATTTAACTTCGCGGCTCATGCGGGCGACGGTGCACAGAATTCGGTGCCGGTGCCTCGTTCCAAGCCACTTTTGGAAACAGTGCAACAGCCCCAGACTCAAGCGATGCCGGATGGAAAAGTTGCAATCGACGATGAATTCAAAAGCTGTGTCGCCGCACTAAATCGCCTCGGTGCCGGGTTCACAGTCGCAAACCCGATTATCACCGAAAGTCGGTGCCAGGTTCCCGACGCGGTGCGGCTGATTTCGGTTGGTTCAAAGACGGGTTCTATTGCCCTGCCTGCAAAACCTGTTCTCGGTTGTGGCTTTGCCTTGCGGCTGTCGACCTGGCTGGCCGATGTGGCAGCGCCCGTGGTTGAAAGTTTTGCCCAAAGCCCTCTCGTTTCAATTGCCACCGGCCCCGGCTATCAATGCCGCAATCGCAACAATCAAAAATCAGGTAAAATCAGCGAGCACGCTTTTGGCAATGCCATTGATATTACCGGCTTTGGTCTGGGCTCGCGCCAGACTGTCAAAGTTTCCACTCTCAACGATGGCCCGCCGTCACAAATCCGCATGTTAATGGCGTTGCGCATTTCATCGTGCGGCTATTTCACAACGGTGCTCGGGCCGGGTTCCAACGAGGCCCACAAAGCCCATTTTCATCTTGATTATGCCAAGCGCGGCAAAGGGTGGAATTATCGCATCTGTGAATAAAGCGATTTGATTTTTCTTTCCTTGTTTTTGTTTAAAAGCCATGATGGCGCGGCAGTTTAAACCGGAGCTTTATTTATGCCTGTTGATTTTGGCCAGTCATGGCCGCAACGTTTGCAGATTATATCCGGATTAATTCTCTTCACATTCGTCCTTTTTCACTTCCTTAATCACGCCCTCGGCCTGATTTCCCTGGATGTGATGTTATCCTTTCAGGAGTTTCGCCAGTTTTTCACACGCTCTATTCTGGGCTCGGTAATTTTAGGTGCAGCCCTGCTTACTCATATGGGCCTGGTATTGTATCGGCTGGCCATGCGCTCCACGCTCAAACTGCCGCTTTGGGACTGGTCCCGCATCCTTCTTGGCCTGTCTATCCCGGTTTTATTGATCCCCCACATAGCCAATACCCGCGGTGCCAATCTGCTTAAAGGCACCGATGATGATTACCTTTACGTGCTGCCAAATATCTGGCCGGACTTAAGCTGGGATCAATCCATTTTGCTGTTGATTGTCTGGGTACACGCCAGCATCGGGCTGCATTACTGGCTGCGTGTCAATAACTGGTACAGGCGCGCGTTCATACCGCTGTTTGCGCTGGCCATCGCCATACCGATTTTAGCGATTACCGGTTTCAGTGTTGCCGGGCCGGCAGCCAAGGAAAGGGTCATCGCCAATTTTGTAGCCGAGCTACAGGCCCAGGCGGAGGCCAAAGCCAAGGCCCAGGCTGAAGCCCCGGAAAAAGTACCAGCTCCAGATGCATATGGCGCGGATGCAGCCAGGACAACAGGTGAGGCGGCCGCTACGGAAAAAAGCTGGATTGATACTTTGACAACCCAAATGCTGGTAGATCACAGCCAGATGATTTTTTACATAATCCTGTTCAGTACCTTAAGCGTTTTTGCCATGAGGTATTTAATCAGAAAATTCGGAGAACATGTTGAAATAGAATATAAATCAGTGCGAAAACTGAGAGTTCCAAAAGGCCCGACCTTGCTTGAAATGAGCCGGGCGAACAACATTCCCCATGCCTCTCAATGCGGCGGCCGCGCGCGCTGTTCCACCTGCAGGGTGCGTATTCTGTCCGGTGCCGAAGACCTGGCTGAGCCGGGAAAAGATGAAGCCGCAACCCTTGCCCGCATAAAAGCTGCACCGGACGTGCGTCTGGCCTGTCAGATCCGCCCGGAGAAAAATCTTGATCTGGTACAACTGGTGTGGCCAAAAACCGAAATGCAGGCGGCTGATGCAAATTCAGAAGAAGATGAAGGCGTTGAACGCAACGTCGCGGTTATGTTTGTCGACGTGCGCGGTTTTACCCGAATGAGTGCGGAAAAATTGCCCTATGATGTGGTGTTTATTCTCAATGCTCTGTTTGAAGCCTTTGGCGAGGCAATCAAGCAGGAAGACGGCTGGATTGATAAATATCTTGGCGACGGGCTTATGGTGATTTTTGGCCGCAACGAAGGACCAGCTCCGGGCATGCGCCATGCTTTGGCGGCAGCCGCCAAAATTGATCTGGTGCTGGAGGAAGTCAATAAGGCATTGGCAAGCGAACTTGAGGCACCGTTGAAAATCGGCATTGGCCTTCATGCCGGCCCCCTGGTGATGGGGCGTATCGGTCACCGCGACAGTGCCAGTCTCACAGTTATCGGCACAACGGTAAACACCGCAGCCAGACTGGAGGCCTTGACCAAGGAAAAAGGCGTGCAAATGATCCTGTCGCAGGAGGCCGCACACTATGGCGGTCTTGAAATCGACGAATTTGAGGCTGAAGAAGTTGAAGTTCGTGGTATCCCCGAACCGGTCGCAATTTTGTGCGTAAAGCGTGCCCGCGATGCAGCACGTGCCCATGAACCTGCATAATATCAAGGAGAAAATTATGAAAATCACCTGGTTGGGACATTCAGCATTCAGGGTGGAAACCGGCTCAAGCGTCATTCTGATTGATCCGTTTCTTAATTCAAACCCCTCTTTCAATGGTTCCTATGAAGATGTTATCGCCGGATGCACCCACGTGGTACTGAGCCACGGTCACGATGATCATATTGGTGATACGGTTGATATCTGTAAAAGAACCGGTGCCAAACTAGTTGCAATTTTTGAAATCTGTATGTTTTTGAACGGGCAAGGTGTTGAAAATATTGACCCGGCCAACACCGGTGGGTGTCTGGAGCAGGATGATTTTTCCGTCACCTTTACGCAAGCCCTGCATTCTTCAGGCACGGTGGTAAACGATGCCTCAGTCTATCTTGGCAATCCTTGCGGGCTGATAATCAAAACCGGTGAAGGCCGTGTGCTGTATCACATGGGTGATAGCGATATATTTGGTGACATGGCACTGATCAACGAGATACATGCCCCCGATATCGGCATCGTGCCCATTGGTGACCGCTTTACCATGGGGGCAAAATCAGCAGCGCTGGCGTGTAAACGCTATTTCAGTTTTTCCACGATCATTCCCTGTCACTATGCTACCTTTGATATACTCGATCAATCAGCCGATGCATTTGTTGCTGAAATGGCTGGCCATAATGTGGTGGTGCCACAGGTAGGGAAGAGTGTAGAAATTTAGGAAGTATACTGAATTTTCTCTCAGGTAAAAATGTCTGTATCCAATAAAAAACCCGCCAGAATAAAACTTGTGTCTGACACAGGTGGTAACTCACCCACCGCGCCTGCCGATGTGTTCGGCAATGCTGTGTCAATCAAACCGGAAGATCCAAAACGGTATTTCAATCGCGAGGTTTCGTGGTTGAATTTCAATTTCCGGGTTCTGGAAGAAGCGGGCAACGAAAAGCACCCCCTGCTTGAACGATTGCGGTTTTTGTCGATTTCCGCCGACAATCTGGATGAATTTTTTATGGTGCGCGTGGCCGGTCTCAAAGGTCAAATGCGCGCTGGTGTCTCTGAAGTCTCACAGGATGGCCTTAACGTTACCCAGCAGCTGGAGCATATCGACGCCCTTGTCAGTGACCTGACGGTGGCTCAAAGCCGGTGCTGGGCAGACATCCGCGCCCGCCTTTGCGGTGCCGGTATGACCCTGGTCGAAACCGATGATTTGAGTGCACAAGAACTCAAATGGCTGGAAGTGTATTTTCTTGAACAACTGTTTCCGGTCCTGACCCCGCTGGCAATAGACCCCGTTCATCCGTTTCCTTTTATCGCCAACAAGGATTTTTCGCTTGTTTTAAAGCTGAAACGCAAAGGCGATGGCAAAACCATGAATGCGCTCTTGCCCATTCCCCATCAGGTCGGGCGTTTTGTCAGATTACCGGCGTCAGATCAGGTGCGTGCTAGCGATACCGAAGCTGGATTAAAAATCCGCTTTATCATGCTTGAACAGGTATTGGCTCTGTTTATCCAGAAACTGTTTCCCCGTTACCGTATAATCGCCAAAGGGTCATTCCGCCTGTTGCGCGACAGTGACATTGAAATTGAAGATGAAGCAGAAGATCTCGTTCGTTTTTTTGAAACAGCCCTTAAGCGCCGCCGCCTTGGTCGGGTTATCCGGCTGGAAGTTGACAGTTCCATGGGCGCTGAATTGAAACAGTTCATTACTTCCGAACTTGGTGTCAACGCCCGTGATCTGATTGAGGTGGGCCCGATGATCAGCTTCAGCGATCTCTCCCAGCTTATTGTCAAGGATCGCAGCGATTTGGTTTTTGCCAAATTCAGCCCGCGTTTTCCCGAACGTATTCGCCAGCATGGCGGCGATTGCTTTGCTGCCATCAGACAAAAAGACATTGTCGTGCACCATCCATATGAAACCTTTGATGTGGTGTTGCAGTTTTTGAAACAGGCGGCGAAAGACCGTGATGTGGTCGCAATAAAGCAAACCCTTTATCGCACGTCCAATCAGTCCCCCATCGTTGAAACCCTGATTGAAGCCGCTGAAAACGGCATCTCGGTCACCGCCATGGTGGAGCTGAAAGCGCGATTTGATGAGGCCGCCAACCTGGAATGGGCGCGCCGCCTGGAGCGCGCTGGTGTGAAGGTCGTGTTTGGCTTTATCGAGTTAAAAACCCACGTCAAACTGAGCCAGGTTGTGCGACGTGAAGGTGAAAAACTTGTAACTTACGTTCATCTGGGCACCGGTAATTATCATCCGGTAAATGCACTCATATACACCGACCTGTCGTATTTTACCTGCAATCCACCCGTTGGCCGCGATGCCGCCAAGATATTCAATTACCTCACCGGATATGCAGAACCCAAGAAGCTTGAACGTATTGCCGTTTCTCCCATCAATACAAGAACCACCATTTTACGCCACATTGATGAGGAGATAGCCCACGCAAAAGCCGGACGCCCGGCCCAGATATGGGCCAAAATGAATGCGCTGGTGGATCAGGAAATTATCGATGCGCTGTATAGGGCCAGCCAGAATAATGTGCAGATTGATTTGATTGTCAGAGGTATTTGCTGCCTGCGCCCCGGTGTTGCCGGATTGTCTGAAAATATCCGTGTCAAAAGCATCGTCGGGCGTTTTCTGGAACATTCAAGAATATCATGTTTTGGTGGCGGTTATGGACTGCCTTCACCAAAGGCAAAGGTCTATATTTCCTCTGCCGACTGGATGCAGAGAAACCTCGACCGCCGGGTTGAGGCAATGATACCGATGGAAAATGAGACGGTTCATGCCCAGGTGCTTGACCAGATCATGGTGGCAAACCTCAAGGACAATCAGCAAAGCTGGCAATTGTTGCCCGATGGCACATGGCAGCGAATGTCACCGGATAGCGGTGGCGATGCCTTTAACGTTCATGACTATCTTATGACCCACCCCAGCCTGTCAGGCCGCGGCCGTTCAAGAGGGCAGAGCCGTTCGAACCTCAGTCTTGAACTTAAATTTAAACCATGAGGTTGAAGATTGAATAACCGGTGGCGCTATGACGGTCGCATTGCCGACCTTGAGCCGGTGTCCATCGTTGATATCGGCTCAAACTCCGTACGCTTTGTCGCCTATGAGGGTGCCAGGCGGGCGCCGACACCGGTTTACAATGAAAAAGTGCTGTGCGGTCTGGGGCGTGGTGTTGCCACCACGGGGTTGATGTCGCAATCCTCAATCGACCATGCGCTCACCACACTGTCGCGGTTTAACATATTAAACCAGCACCTCGGTGTCAGAAAAACCTATGCCATTGCCACAGCCGCAGCGCGCGATGCCAAAAACGGTGCGGCATTTATCAAAGCCGCAGCGCGCGCACTTGATGCACCCATCACAGTTCTGTCCGGAAAAAAAGAAGCCAAATATGCAGCCTACGGTGTGATGTCGGCAATCCCCGATGCCCATGGTGTTGCAGGTGATCTGGGTGGCGGATCACTTGAGCTGGTGCAGATAGACAGCGGCAAAATAGGGGAGGGCATTACCCTGCCGCTCGGGCCTTTGTTGCTGGCCGACATCGCCGGTGGCTCTATAGACAAAGCAGCCGAATTTATCGAGCGTCAACTGGATCGGGTGGCTTTTATGCCCGATGGCGAAGAATTTGATTTTTACGCCATCGGCGGTACCTGGCGTAATCTGGCGCGCGTCCATATGGTGGAAAACAATTACCCGCTAAATGTTTTGAACAACTACGTCATCCCCGCCAGCGAAGCGCGCGACTTGATCAAAACCATAAGCAAACAATCTCAGGCCTCATTGCGTGACATTGAACATGTTTCGGCTGCCCGTGCCGAGACGTTACCTCTGGGAGCAAAAGTGCTTGAGGCTATATTGGCCCGTAACACCATCAAAAACCTGGTGATTTCGTCCAACGGCGTGCGCGAAGGTGTGCTCTATTCCAAATTGAGCAAAAAACAGCGCCGCCAGGACCCCTTGCTGGCAGCTTGCGATGATCTGGCAGTTTTGCGCTCGCGCTCCTATGAGCATATGAAAGAGCTGGTTATCTGGAGCGATCAGCTCTTCAAAAAACACGGTCTCGATGAAAACAAAGCTGAGCGCAGATTGCGCCATGCAGCCTGTCTCGTTGCCGATATCGGCTGGCGTGCGCATTCTGATTATCGCGGCGAGCAAAGCCTCAATATTATTGCCAATGGCGCTTTTTCAAATATCGACCACGCCGGTCGCGCCTTCATTGCCTTGAGTGTTTTTCATCGTCACAGCGGCAACAAGAAAGTGCGCTTAAGCCTGAGGCTGAAAGAACTGCTGGATGACAGAGCCCTGCACCGGGTGCAAATTACCAGCGCCGCTTTGCGTGTGGCCTATTCCCTATCCGGTGCCATGCCCGGGATTCTGCCGAAAATTTCCCTGAAAATCAAAGACGGCATTCTTACCATGAAAGTGCCAAAAAAATTCCAGCCATTAGTAGGCCACACCGTCAAGCGCCGTCTGGAAAGTCTGGCGAAGTTGCTCGGTTTAACGCCACAAATACAATGATAGCCTGACCACCAAGGAGAATGCCAATGATAAAAATGCACACTCTCGACACGATTTATCCGCATTCCAGAAACGCAGCTCATGGCGTCGAGGTACCACCTGCAGCGCGCCTGCTTTTAACCAATGGCCAGACCGGTACAATGCCAGATGGGGTCACACCAAAGTCGACCAAGGACCAAACGGTCGTGGTTTTCGAGCGCCTGCAGGAAATTCTGCAAGCAGCGAATATGACACTTCGAGATATTGTACGTCTTAATGCGTACCTGACTGATGAAGAAGACATTCAACCCTTCCTCGATACCCGCGACCGCATCATGGGTGATCATAAGCCGGCCGCCACGTTCTTTATCGTAAAGGCGCTGGTACGCCCGGAGTTGAAAATCGAAATAGAGGCGGTCGCCGCAAAAGTTGACTGAGCGCACGCCGGAATTAAGGAGGAAGAAGTAACAGACACTTGAGTGTCTCTTAAAAGTGGACTTATTGCACTTTTACCCGGTTTCTTTTATGGACACCCTCAGGGTTTCATTGATTTGCGACTGCCGTCCGCGACCCTGAGTGCGAAAATGTTCTACGATGTCGGCATCAAGCCGGATGGTGATCCGCTCTTTAGGGCGCTCAAGCTGCGGGCGTCCACGCAGACGGGGCATAGTCCAGCCCCAACTCATCCAGCACCTCTTTCGCCGGGCGCGCACGCGCCAACTCCTCATCATTCAAAGGCGCTGTGGCGTTGTCTGTTTTATACGGGTCTGGTTTCTTAAATGCCATAATTTTCAGCTTCCTTAATATGCATGCGTCGCATTGATATAATGCAAAATTTGCCAATCATTATGCATACACGTTTTATAACAGCCCAGGCGGTGTTAAGAATTTTCCGCAAACAACCGGGCCTTGCCGTTTGCAATACCAATCATCATTTTACCGTGTTTGAGTTTAAGGGCATTGTCGCCGAAAAGCTCGCGTCGCCAGCCTTTCAGGGCTTTGATGTCCGCCTTGTCGTCGGCGGCGATTTGCTCAAGGTCACCGACTGTGGCGATCAGTTTTTGCGCCACATCATGTTCCTCGCAACAGATTTTGAGCGCGACTTTAAGCAGCTCGACTGTGGGACCAAGTCCATTGGGCAAAGCGTTCTTGTTGCGTATTTCGGGCAACGTATCAAAATTTCGCTCCAGCCCTGAGGCCACGGCTTCAATCAGCGATTTTGCATATGGTCCGCGATCAAACCCGCGAGGTACGCCTCTGAGCCGGGAAATATCGCCGGTGGAGCGGGTCGGGTGGGTGGAAATTTCATAAAGACCGTCGTCTTTGAGAATTCTGTTGCGCGGCACATTGTGCTTTTGCGCCAGAGTCTCGCGCCAGTGCGCCAGAGCAATCAGAACCGAATGTGCGCGCTTGTTGTTACCTCTGAATTTCAGCCGCCTCCAGGCATCATCTGGCTCAAGTTCGTAAGTTTTTGGTGAGGTCAGGATTTCCATTTCCTCATCCAGCCAATGCATTCGGTTGTTTTCTTCAAGCGATTGCTTAAGAGAATGATAGATAATTCTCAAATGCGTCACATCGCCAAGTGCGTAAACCAGCTGTTTTTCTGAAAGCGGCCGGCGGCTCCAGTCGGTGAACCGCGATGATTTGTCGAGTTGCTGATTGACGATTTCTCTGACAAGTGTTTCATATCCGGCACTTTCACCATACCCGCACACCATGGCGGCAATCTGCGTATCGAACAGGGGATGGGGGATTTTACCCGACTGATTGTAGATGATTTCAACATCCTGGCGTGCTGCATGAAAGACTTTGACCACCGCCTCGTTGGTCATCAGTTCATAAAAGCGGCCAAGGTCAATTTTTTCCGCTAAAGGATCAATAATATATTCGTGTTCTTCTGAGGCTATCTGGATCAGGCAGAGTTTCGACCAATAGGTTGATTCCCGCATGAATTCGGTATCAACAGTAACGAATGGTGCGGTTTCAAGGGTGGATATCGCCTTATCGAGGCTTTGCGAATCTGAGATATATTCCATGGACTAGCCTATAGCCTATAATACCCCTCTTGTCCCATTGAACGGTTCGCAAAGCCCTGGCCGCCCGCTCCCCCGGCCAAACCACCCCTCAGGGTACCGTTATCGGGTGGTTGGGCCGGGGGAGCGGGTGGCCAGGGAAATAAAAATTCCCCTGTTAGATGCTTGACAAATCGGCTGTGTCGTGCGCTTCTCCCGGCGCGGAAAATGGCCAAGAAAGAAGAAAAAAATGCACAAATATCGCACCCATACCTGTGGTGAACTGCGCGACAGCGACGTTGGCAAACAAACCCGCCTGTCAGGCTGGGTCCATCGCGTCCGTGACCACGGCGGGCTTTTGTTTATTGATCTTCGTGATCACTATGGTCTCACCCAGTGTGTGATAGAGCCTGAAGGTGCTGATT
>CAZVAZ010000034.1:0-14984 GCA_964625235.1 uncultured Hyphomicrobiales bacterium | reverse complement strand
TGGCGGGTATAAAACAACCCGTCCTGCTTGGCCCCAACAGCCCGGAATTGCGCACCACTGTATCCATTGGTGAGATTGCCAACTGAGTTATGTAGAGCCTATTTTCCCAGACCTTTCAGGATCGGGCAATCCGGGCGGTGGTCTCCGGCGCATTCTTCAATCAGGTGCGACAGGGTGTTGCGCATGGCTTTGAGGTTGGTAATTTTGGCGTCGATCTGTTGCAGATGCTCGTTGGCGATGCGTTTTACGTCCGCACTTGAGCGGGTTTCGTCTTCGTAAAGTGCCAGGAGTGCCCGGCAGTCTTCGATGGTGAAGCCAAGGGTGCGGGCGCGGTTGAGGAACGTCAGTTTGTGCAGTTCTTTTTGCTGGAATACGCGGTAGCCATTGGTATCGCGCAAAGGTTTTACAAAGCCTATGTCTTCGTAATAGCGAATGGTTTTTGCGGGCAGGCCCGAGCGGCTGGCAACGTCGCCAATATTCATGTGAATTACTCCTGCATGGCTGGTTTTACCCAGCGTAAACGTAACGCGTTGGTGAGAACAAAGACGCTTGAGAGTGCCATGGCACCGGCAGCCAGTACCGGTGACAATAATAGTCCGCTTACGGGATAAAGTACACCGGCGGCAACAGGGATCAACAGCGTATTGTAGCTGAAGGCCCAAAACAGGTTCTGGTGAATGTTGGACATGGTACGCTGGCTGATCTGAAACGCATTGACCACGCCTTTGAGATCGCCGGATATCAGCACCACATCAGCGGCTTCAATGGCCACATCAGTGCCGGTGCCAATGGCAATACCAACGTCCGCCACAGCAAGCGCAGGCGCGTCATTGATGCCGTCGCCAACAAAGGCCAGTTTGGTCCCACCTGCACGCAAGGCTTCTAACGCTTCCACCTTGCCTTCGGGCAGAACTTCGGCGACCACATGGTCGATGTCCAGTTCTGCGGCAATGGCGTCAGCTGTGCCCTGATTGTCGCCGGTTATCATCGCTACTTTCAGACCCAGCTTATGCAACGCAGCGATTGCTGCGGGTGTGCTTTCTTTGATTGGATCAGTTACCGCGATAACAGCGGAAATCTTGCCGTCAATGGCGGCATAGAGCGGTGTTTTGCCTTTTTTACCCAGGGCATCACCCTCAGCCAGCAGTGTTCCTAATGATACGCCTTCGCGCTTCATAAAGCGGTCTGCACCAATGAGTATGACCTTGCCATTAACGCGAGCCTGAACACCAAAGCCGGTAATCGATGAAAAATCCTCAATCTTTGACAGGTTTATTTCCCTGGCCTTAGCGGCACGCACAATGGCTTCGGCAATGGGATGTTCTGAGGTTACTTCAACGGAGGCAACCAGTCGCAGGACTTCGTCTTCGTCAAAACCGTCGGCTACGTTGAAATCAGTCATTTCCGGGCGACCGAGCGTTAAAGTGCCGGTCTTGTCGAGGGCGACAATCTTTGCTTCCTGCAGCGCCTGCAAGGCATCGCCTTTACGAAACAGCACGCCCATTTCGGCTGCACGGCCGGTACCGACCATGATCGAGGTTGGTGTTGCCAGACCCATGGCACAGGGACACGCTATAATCAGGACGGCAACTCCGGCAATCAGCGCGTAGGTAAGAGCGGGCTCCGGCCCAATTAAAAACCACGTCAAAACGGTGAGAGCTGCCAGCACCATAACAATGGGAACGAAAACCGAGGTAATCCTGTCGACAATACCCTGAATGGGCAGTTTGGCCCCTTGCGCCTGTTCTACCATCTGAATGATCTGGGCCAGCATGGTGTCGCCGCCCACTTTGGTGGCAGTGAATGTCAAGGCCCCGGTGCCATTGACCGTGCCGCCGACAACTTCGGCGTCTTTTGTTTTTTCAACCGGAACGGGCTCACCGGTGATCATGCTTTCATCCACATAAGACGAGCCGGTTAAAACCGTACCATCGACGGAGATTTTTTCACCGGGGCGCACGTGGATAATATCGCCGAGGACAATTTCTTCAATGGCCAGTTCAGCCACCTCGCCGTTGCGTTCAACCCGGGCGGTCTTGGCCTGCAGGCCGACAAGCTTGCGAATGGCATTGCCGGTACGGCCCTTGGCGCGGGCCTCCAAAAAGCGCCCCAGCAATATCAATACAACAATGACGGCGGCGGCCTCATAGTACACATTTACTGTGCCTTCGGGTAATACGCCGGGTGTAAATGTGGAGACCAGCGAGAATATGTAAGCCGCTGACGTGCCCAGGGCGACAAGGGAATTCATGTCGGGCGCGCCTTTGAAAAGAGCCGGAAAACCTTTGGTGTAGAAGCGCAATCCAGGCCCGAACAAGACGATTGTGGTCAGCACAAATTGAATAAGACGACTGTTTTGAAGGCCAACAGTTTCTTCGATAAAAACACCAAACCCTGCGTTGACGTGGCCACCCATTTCCATCACAAAAACCGGAAACGCCAGCACAGCTGCCAAAAGCGTTATGCGTCCAAGATGGCTAATTTCGGCGGCCTTGCGCGCTTCCTTGTCAGACTGGCTGCCAGTTGCTGTCTTGATTTTGGCGGCATAACCTGCCTTTGTCGCAATCGCAGCGATGTCGGCTGGTGTTGTGGCGCCGGTGGCATAGATCACCGATGCGGTTTCTGTGGCCAGATTTACCGATGCTTTCAAAACGCCGGTGCCGGCACTCAGGGCTTTTTCAACCCGACCGACGCACGATGCACAGGTCATGCTTTCGATTTCGAGAGTGATTTCGTCTGTGGTTGCGGGATAGCCGGCCTGGTCGAGGGTGGTTGTCAGCGTTTGAGTATCAACCGTGTCGTCAAAACTGACCAGCGCTGTTTCTGTTGCCAGATTTACCGATGCATCAGTAACGCCGGGAACGGCAGCCAAGGCTTTTTCCACTCGGCCAACGCAGGATGCGCAACTCATGCCTTCTATCTGAAATGACGCTGTATGAGCATTCATTGTTGTTGCCTTGTTACGAATTTGAATTCCAAGAGTTTTCCCCGGCCCTGCAACCGCCTTAGGCTGCCGGTGAAGTGTCTTTTGGTTTGGCGTCATAACCTGCTTCGGTAACAATTGCGGCAATGTCAGCGGCACTTGTCGCACTTGCGGTAAATCGCACCTGAGCGGAGTTTGTGGAAAGGTCCACTGTTGCTTCAACGATGCCTGAGCCGCCATTGAGCGCTTCTTCAACCCGGCCTACACAATGACCGCATGACATGCCTTCGATTTCGAGAGTAACTTCATTTACCTGGCTATTCATTTTCTTCTTCTCCAGTTTAAGGAATCAATTTTCACTTCATCACATAAAGGTTCCAGCTAGTGGAAGGTCAAGGGCTCATGTAAATTAAATTTCGAAATAGAAATTTTTACCATCAGGTCTGCTGTTCACCACATGCGCCTGTCATGCCCTTCACATGGGTATTGATGAATTCTGTCAGCTGCGTGCTCAGAATTTCGCGGGGGATAGCGATGAAACCATCGCGCAGACTGTTTGAAACAATGCCGTGGACGGCGGCATACAGGGTTCGCGCCGTGATGAGTAATTCCGCTTCATTGAGTTCAGGCTTGAGGGCGGAAATTGGTGCTACCACATGGGAAAATAATTGACCATGCTCGTCCAGATGCCAGGGCGGCACGGGTATATCTTTCGGCAATCTGTGGTCGAATAATGCTGACCACAGATTATGATGGTCGATGGCAAATGTCATATACTGATGAGCCAGTGCGACCAGTTTTGCCTGCGGGGTATGCGCATTGGCGGCGGCCCGGCCCAGCGCTTCGTTCAGCTGTGCAAGAGTGGCGGAGTTGATGTGAAGGATAAGATCATCGAGATTTTCAAAAACATTATACAGACCACCTAAAGCACAACCGGCATCGGTGGCTATGTCGCGGGCGCGCAATCCGGCAAGGCCGTTGCTGGCAATCCGGGCCTTTGCGGCCTCTATGAGTGCGATGCGCAATGTCTCGCGCCGGGCTTCGCGTTTAGAAATCATTAACCATAGTCCCGATTTTTGTGAACGCTGTTCATTTCTATCTTGAACAATGTTCAAACATAAGTATTATCCGTTCATGAACATTGTTCATATACGGAAAGTACCCGGTGATCAATGAAAAATCACCCTCAATGGCGAGGTCGCCGGGCGCACAATTGCCGAAAAGGAAACCGCATGAACGACAATCTGATGACATCGCGACGATTTGCGCCCTTGTTCTGGACACAATTTCTGTCTGCCTTTAATGATAATTTCTTGAAAAACACGCTGGTCTTTTTAATTCTGTTCCAGTTTTCTTCGCAGGAATCCGCTTCACTGGTGACAATTGCCGGTGCGGTTTTTATGACACCATTTCTGTTTTTATCTGCGCTTGGCGGTGAGCTGGCCGACAGGTTTGACAAGGCGCGGATGGCTGAAAAACTAAAACTTGCCGAGATTGCAGCAGCAGGTGTATCGGTGGTAGGTCTGGGTCTGTCTTCGGTGCCTGTATTGATGATGGCGTTGTTTTTGTTCGGGGTCATATCGGCACTATTCGGGCCGATAAAATACGGGATTTTGCCGGATCACCTGCAAAAGAGCGAACTCGCCCGTGCCAATGCCTGGATTGAAGGGGCCACATTTATTGCCATCCTTGGCGGTACGATTGTGGGTGGTCTTGCTTCCATTGGCGGCCTCAATGTGGTGGTTTTCGGGCCCTTGATGATGGCATTGGCTGTGGCTTGCTGGTGGGTGAGTCGTTACATTCCAGCTACCGGCAGTGCGGCGCCGGACTTAAAAATTGATGTGAATATATTTCGCTCGTCCTGGCGTATCGTCGATGAGCTGCGTCAGGATCAAAGCTTATGGATAACCGGCCTGATGGTGTCATGGTTTTGGCTCATTGGTGCCATTATTCTGTCAATTCTGCAAACTATGGTAACGGAAGTCCTTGGTGGCAGCGAGATCATTGTAACGAGTTATCTAGCGATTTTCGCTGTTGCCTTGGGCGTTGGCTCAGCTGCTGCCGCGTGGATGTCGGCGGGTCGCGTGGTGCTGTTACCGGCACCGGTTGGCACGGGCCTGATGGCTCTGTTCGGGTTCGATCTCGCCTGGAGTATTTCATCCGTTGAAACAATGGCGGCGGCCGGTACTCTTTTAGAGTTTTTTTCTGGTGACTACACAATTCGCATCGGAGTTGATCTTGCGGGCATGGCAATCGCCGGGGCCTTTCTGGTGGTGCCGTCATTTACCGCTATACAGACCTGGGCTGAAGAAAACCGCCGCGCACGGGTGATTGCCGGGGTTAATGTTCTTTCCGCTGCTTTCATGACCGCTGGTGGTGGTATTGTTGCAGTCTTGCAAATGCAGGGCGTATCAGTTGTTCAGCTACTGATTGGTCTGAGTATTCTCAATATTTTGGCGGCCTGGCTGATGCTGCGTCATCTGCCGACAAATCCGTTTCGCGATTTTGTCTCCATTCTTTTCCGCGCTTTTCATGACCTTGAAATTGTCGGGCTTGAAAATATTAAAAAAGCCGGTAAGGCACCCATTCTGGCGCTTAATCATGTGAGCTTTCTCGATGGTGCGCTGGCATTGGCGTTGACAGACGAAGAGCCGGTGTTTGTGATTGATTACACCATCGCCAAAGCGTGGTGGGTGCGGCCATTTTTGAAACTGTGCAATTTTCTCGCACTCGACCCTTCAAAACCGATGGCGACGCGCACTTTGATAAAATCAGTTCAAAGCGGCAAGCCTCTGGTGATTTTTCCTGAAGGGCGCATTACGGTTACCGGCGGCTTGATGAAAATCTATGATGGCGCGGCCATGGTGGCAGATAAAACCGGCTCCATGGTGGTGCCTATTCGTATTGAGGGTCTGGAAAAAAGCTATTTCTCGCGGCTGACTTCAACGCATGTTCGCCGCCGGCTTTTTCCCAAAGTCAAAGTCACCATTCTGGAACCTGTACGTCTGAGTGTACCCGATGATCTCAAAGGTGCGAAACGCCGCTCTGCTGCCGGGGCAAATCTCTATCAGATTATGTCGCAACTGGTTTTCCGCACGACGACAACCGATGAAACCATTTTGCAGCGCATCATCAAAACGGCTCAGGAACGGGGTATGAAAAAACCGTGCGTTGAAGATCCGATGAACGGCAAGCTGTCTTATGGCAGATTGCTCACTGGCGTCAGCGTTCTGGCTGAGAAATTCAGAACAACTTTTGCAGGTCAATCAACACTTGGCATTATGTTGCCAAATGCCAATGGCTCGATTGTCACCATGCTGGCGGTTATTTCAGCGGGAAAAACCCCGGCGATGATCAATTTTTCAGCCGGAGCTGCAAATATTCTGTCAGCGTGTAAAGCCACTCAGACCAAAACAATCCTTACCTCGCGCGCCTTTGTTGAACAGGCAAAACTTGACGCCGTTATTGATGAGGTGGGCGAATTTGTTAAAATAGTCTGGATGGATGACATTCGCCAGACCATCAACCCCATAGACAAACTGCTCGGGTTTTTGCGCAAAACCAAGCCCCGTGTGACAAAATCTGCTGATGAGGCAGCGGTTATCCTGTTTACGTCGGGTTCAGAAGGCACACCGAAAGGCGTGGTGCTGTCTCATCGCAATATACTGTCCAATGCAGCGCAGGCGGCTTCGCGGATTGATTTTCACTCCGGCGACAAGGTTTTTAACGTTTTGCCGCTGTTTCATTCGTTTGGTTTGACTACCGGAACGATTTTGCCGCTGATTGCCGGGGTGCCGGTGTATTTCTATCCCTCACCGTTACATTACCGAATCATTCCAGAGCTGGTCTATGGCTCAAACGCCACCATCATTTTTGGTACCGATACGTTTTTGAGCGGTTATGCCCGCACGGCGCACCCGTATGATTTTCGCTCAATTCGCTATTGTTTTGCCGGGGCGGAGCCGGTCAAGGCGTCTACACGAAAAACATATATGGAAAAATTCGGGCTGCGTATTCTCGAAGGCTATGGGGTGACAGAAACCGCGCCTATAATTTCCATCAACACGCCGATGTACTGCAAGGCTGACACGGTTGGAAAAATCATGCCGGGTATGCAGGCGCGGCTGGAACCTGTGCCGGGATTAGATGAAGGCGGGCGGCTTTTTGTGCGCGGACCAAACGTTATGGCCGGATATCTGCGGGCGGAAAACCCGGGTGTTTTGGAAGTACTGGAAGATGGCTGGCACGATACCGGCGATATTGTCACCATCGATGAACAGGGCTTTATCGCCATTCGCGGGCGGGCCAAACGCTTTGCCAAAATTGGTGGTGAAATGATTTCTCTGGCGGCTGTTGAGGTTATTGCCGGCAAAGTCTGGCCCGACCAGCTTTGCGCGGTGGCGGCGGTAGCTGATGCCAGAAAGGGAGAAAAGCTGGTTTTATTAACCGATGCAGAGGGTGCGACACGTGATGATTTTGTTCGATTTGTCAAGGCAAACGGTGGCCAGGACCTGATGATACCGGCTGTGGTGAAAGTAGCCGAGATACCGGTGCTTGGCTCGGGAAAAATCGATTTTGTCGGGGTTAAGAAACGGGTTGAAGGTGAAATGATTGATGTCGAGGAGGTGGCTTAAAAAATTACGATGGGTGGGTCTGTCTGGCATTGAAATCGAGGTAATCCCCGATTATGTCATCGATGTTGTCATCGCCTTTAAATCCCATGTGATTGGCGCGGGCAGTGTTCATGGCACCGGGCCAGCTGCCCACCAGCCGTTCAATTTGGCTATCACCTTGCCAGCGAATTAAAGAAGTATCGCCACCGGCTCGTTTCAGGGCTGCTACCATTTCGTCAACACGGACACTGAGGCCGGGCAGATTGAGAATGCGCGGGCCTTCAGCCCAGGCGTTTTCGGGGGTGTCATGGGCATGGGTGAGATTTTCAATTACCATGCGCGGTGATTGTACCCATAATTTCATATCGCGCCTGACCGGACAGATAGCCTCAAGGCCCTGTAGCGGCTCGCGCAGGATGGAACTTATGAAGGAAGACGCTGCCTTATTGGGCTTTCCGGGCCGGATGGTGATGGTGGGCAGTCGGATGCATCTGGCGTCAACAAAACCTTTGCGGGTATATTCGCAGCTAAGATACTCGCCGATGACTTTCTGGGTGCCATAAGATGACAGGGGCAGGGCGGGGGTGTCGTCCATAACCACTGAAGGGGCATTGCCAAATACGGCCAGCGAACTTGAAAACACCAGGCGCGGCGGTCGGGCCAGATTGCGGCAACACTCCAGAACGTTTCGGGTAGCTTCAAGATTTACCCGCATGCCTAAATCAAAATCAGCTTCGGCAGCGGCACTGACCACGGCGGCAAGGTGGAAAATACTTGCGACATCGTCATCTATGACGGCTTTGAGAAAACCGGGATCGGTAATGTCGCCAATAAGGGAAGTTGCACCTTCAATCGGGGTGAGCGGTGAAACCTGATCAACAAGTATCAGTTCATCGATTGTCCGGCTGGTGTTATCGTTGCTCATCAGGCTGTTTTTCTGCAACAGGCGCTGGGCCAGCATGATGCCCAAAAATCCGTGTCCGCCTAATATTACAACTTTCATAAATCTAATCCTATTGTGTAGGGAGCAGCCCACGCCAACCCTGCTTCAGTCTGTGCAACCGGGTGATATTCACAGCCAATCCAGCCAGCGTAATTGAGATCATCTATGATATCAAAGAGAGCCGGATAGTCTATCACACCAACATCAGGTTCATGGCGTCCGGGCACTCCTGCTATTTGAAAATGACCGATATGGGAGAAATTTTCGCCGATGAGCTTCGCCGGGCATCCTTCGGTAATCTGACAGTGATAAATATCCATTTGCAGGGCAACATTGGTCTCTCCCGCCAGTTTCAATAATTCGACTGCCTGAGCCTGATGTTGAAGGAAATATCCCGGCATATCACCGTGATTTATCGGTTCAATCAAGACAGTGATGCCATGGGAGCGGCAAATTTCAGCAGCCTTAACCAGGTTACCAATGAAGGTTTCTGTCGCTTGTTGAGGCGGGCATTCCTGTGGTGGTACGCCCGCAAGCATATGTATCTGCTTGCAATTCAGGGCATTTGCATAGCTCAGCACTGTTTCAAGATTGTCTTCGAATTCTGCTTCGCGGCCGGGAAGGCAGGCCAGTCCGCGCTCACCGGCCTGCCAGTTACCTGCTGGCGTGTTGAACAACACCTGTTGAAGACCGTAACGATGCAGCTGTTCAGCCAGTAAGTCAGGTGGAAAATCATAAGGAAACAGAATTTCGACACCTTTAAAGCCTGCCTTTGCGGCTGCGGCAAAGCGGTCGAGAAGCGACACTTCATTGAACATCATTGTCAGGTTTGCAGCAAAACGCGGCATTGTTGTTTTCCCGGTTGCAAAAGGCTTCTTTGGCATGTTAGGGCAATTTTGGCCCGATCCCGCCATTCATCACATATTTGTTGAAAAAAGGAAAACCGATGCCTGACAGCTTTTTTACTCAGTCCCTGCGGCAGACTGATGCGCTTATTGCCAATGCGCTGGAGGACGAGGCGCATCGCCAGGAAACGCAACTGGAATTGATTGCTTCGGAAAATTTGGTGAGCCGTGCGGTGCTCGATGCCCTCGGCCACCAGATTTCCAACAAGACGCTGGAAGGTTATCCCGGCCACCGGTTTCATGGTGGCGGTGAATTTATGGATGTGGCCGAACAGGCAGCCATAGACCGGGCCAAAGAATTGTTTGATTGTGCGTATGTCAATGTGCAGCCGCATTCGGGCACACAGGCAAATCAGGCGGTGTTTTTTGCCCTGCTCAAACCGGGGGACCGTATTTTAAGCCTTGGCCTTCAGGCCGGGGGCCATCTCAGCCACGGGGCACCGCCCAATCTGTCCGGGCGCTGGTTTGAAGCTGCACATTATAATGTTGATGCTGAGGCCGGCAGGATTGATTATGACGCAGTTGAGCGCCAGGCGACTGAGTTTAAACCGGCTTTGCTGATTACCGGGGGCTCGGCTTACCCGCGCGAAATAGATTTTCCCCGGCTGCGTCAAATTGCCAACAAAGCGGGGGCAAAATTCCTCGTTGATATGGCGCATTTCGCCGGGCTGGTGGCAGCGGGCGTTCATCCCTCGCCCCTGCCGCATGCCGATATTGTCACCTGTACCACCACCAAAACCATGCGTGGTCCGCGCGGCGGGCTTATTTTATCCAATGACCTGACGTGGGAAAAGAAACTGCAATCAGCCGTCTTTCCCGGGGTGCAGGGAAGTCTGCACAGCCAGATTATAGCTGCCAAGGCGGTGTGTCTGGGTGAGGCTTTGCAACCGGAGTTTAAACTCTACGGGCAACGGCTGAAAGCCAATGCGGTCAAGCTGGCTGAAACATTGATGCAGCGCGGTGTGAAGATTGTCAGCGGCGGTACAGATACGCATATTGTGCTGCTCGATCTGTCCGCCAGCGGCATCAATGGCCAAGGCGCGCAAGATGCACTTGCGGCAGGCAATCTTACCTCCAACAAAAACCCGATACCTTTTGACAACGTCAAACCGTCTGATTGGGTTGGTTTGAGACTGGGCGTCGGTGCCGTGACCACACGCGGGCTGGGTGAGGCCGACATTGAGAATGTCGGCAATATGATTGCCGATTTGATTGAGGCTGAAGCTGGCGGCAAGACCCGCATCGTAAGTGCGGAGATTGCCTCAAAGGTCGCCCGGATATGTCAGCAATACCCGGCGTATTGCTGAAGTTTTAACCACCGCGTTTTCGAATGCGGTCGAGTTTTTTCTGGTAACGGCCCTGAATGATATCAACGATGATCAGAACGGCTATGACAAAATAGAAGGTTGATTTTGCCATTGGCTCAATCGGGTAGCCGAAAAAGGACAGTTGCGCCAGTTTTCCGCCATCGGACAGGAGCAATATGCCGACAATAAACAAGATAAACAGGCCGAGCACTTCATACATGCGGTTCTTTTTCAAAAATTCCGCCACATCATCCACCAGCCACAACATCATTCCACCTGAAATCACTACCGCCAGCGCCATAATCCAGAAATTGTCAGTGAGCGCCATGGCCGAGAGGATGGTATCAAATGAAAAGACAAGGTTCATCGCCACTATCCAGGATATTGCTGAGGTTACCGAGCGTAGTTTTGATGTGTCACCCGCTCCTCCCAAATTCTCCACGGACAACATATGGAGTATTTCCTTGAGTGCTGCATATATAATGAATACACCGCCGGCGAGGACGATCAGGCTGTGAAAATTGAGGGTTATTTCGAAAATGCCTGGCCAGCTTACCGAGAAGAACGGTGTCTGGAAATATTGCACCGCCTGGGTCAGTGCCAATAGCAACACGACACGCAGAACAAGGGCGATAATAATACCCATCCTACGTACACGTGCCTGATTTTCCGGAGCAACGCGTTGGGATTCAAGGGCAATGTACAACAGGTTGTCAAAACCTAAAACCGCATGCAACAGGACCAGCATGCCTAAGGTGAAAAGATTTTGCAGTGTCAAAAGATCAGCCATTGAGATTTCCAGTTTTTATAAAAATTGATTGATTTCAGGCCACAAGGCCATCGGGATAGCGTACATGACGGCGTTCATTGCTTGTCTTGCCGAGCTTGTGTTTCCAGCTGTCGCCGGGCCAGTGAAATTCGGCCATGGCGCGGGCGGGCCAGTATACAGATGTATAGATGGTGCCAAAGCCTTTGGAATAGCTGGTGGAATAAAGCGGTGGTTTCAAGAATGCGGCGATGAACCTGTCGGCAGGTTCTTCGTGCATGGTGAGGCGCTGGAGCAAAAAACGTTCGCGCTCAACTGTGGCGGTGGTGCGGGCATGTTGGTGCCATTCCACGTGTTCCTGATGGTTGGTGGCAACGCGGGTGTTGGATATGACGGCCTCGCGGTCGGGGGACAGATACGCCGTGGCATAAGCCGAGCTGCGATCAACAACGGTAATGTTGTAGGCCATATGACACGGCACGCGCTTTAATACGGCAATGGCTTGTTTGGTGGTGTCGCAAAATTCGAGGATATAGCGCAGGATTAACGGGACACCGAAGCCATCACCGACAACGCGGCGGCCGCCAAAGGTTAATGACAGGGCCAGGCCCGCATCATTCATGCCGTCAACAACGCCCCACATACCGTCAGACATGGCAATCACGCGTCGACCGTTCCAGGCGCTGTCGAGAATGATGCCATCGCATAATTGCGGGTCATAATCATAGTTGCGCACCAGCATCGGTTCATCACCGAGCCAGACGGCTTGTGAGCATCCGGAAAGATAGAGCGGGGGGCGGTAAAAACTTAAAAACCGTGCGGCGAGATCGCCACCTCCGGCCAGCTCGCACAATGTCTCATAGGTAGGGACAAGTTCGGGCATGTGGGCTTTTAAGGCGCGCAATCCGGCCAGATAGGTCTGGCGGCCGGAGATGCCTTCGCTTAAAAACCACTGCTTGTAGGCCGGCCAGAACCTTTGGAACTGGCGTTGCCAGGCACTGCCTGCTTTGGTTTCAAATATGGTTTCGAAAATCAGATCCATGAACGGCAAACTTACATAATCTTGAAGGCTGGATCGCTTAACGACACCGGCTCGGCGGTGGGCAGCGGGGCAGCCTTGAACTGGGATTTCATGCCGTCAATCCATTGTTTTGCCCGGTTGTTGAGGTGGAAGCCTTTGCCCATGGCGCGGCCACGGGTAATCAGAATACCAAGATCGGCACCTTCATAGCGGTAATCACCAACATTGGAAATGCGCAGGAAAAAAGCTTCGTGTTCACTGCCAACAGCGCGGCGATGATAATCAAAGCGGTCAAATTCGACCGAGCCATCGGGCAGCAATTTCCAGATGCCGCTTTCGGGTGCCTGGGTGAGAATGTCGACACTGTCTTCAGTGTGTTTGATAATCATCTGGCACCAGTCGTCAATATTGTCGCGATCAGCCCAGCGGCGGTTGAGTTCGGCCACATCAAGATTGAAAGGCACATCGGAAAATTCAAGCAGATGGAACAGGAACAAAGGTGCGTCCGCATGGGCGAAAGCTGCATGATTTGTCATCGAGCTTGCACCGGTCACCCGTGGGTTACATTCACCGAGGTAGACCTCGCCATCATTTTTGTCGATGAGAAAATCAAGCTCGAAATAACCACGGTAGCCTTCTTTGGCCAGTTGATTGCCAAATTGTTCGGTGTATTTGCGGGTTTTTTCGCGAATGTCTTCGGTGAATGCACCGGGGAAGATTTCATTGCCGCACCAGCCGCCGCGATAAGGGGTGAGTTGCTTGAAGCCGACCAGTTCGGTCATCAGCGGGCCGACCATTGTGCCTTCTTTGGTGGCACACGCTTCAATGGCCGAGCCGCGGCAATCTATGCGCTTCATGATCTTGATTTCACCTTCGCCAACGATTTTTTGTTCGTAGCGCCTGAAATCTTTTTCGTTTTTGATGAAAAACGTAGTATGGCCGCTATCGCCAAAGGCTGATTGCAATACCATGTCGCTGCCCACAGGTTTGGACAGCTTGACCAGATGTTCCCAGCTGTCAATCTTGCTCAAGACATTGGGTACACTGGGAACGCCAGCGGCATTGCCGATGCGGACGGTTTCAATCTTGTGGTCGATTTTTTCGCGCAAGGCGGCTTTGGGAAACCACACGTCATATTTCAGTTCCCGGCAGATTTTTTCGATGCGTTTGTCGAACATCAGGAAGACAATTTTTGGGCGCCTTTTACTTGATTTTATCAGGTCGATGACTTCCTTGTGCTCAAGCAGATAGGCGTTTATGTCTTCGATTGATTCAAACTCGGGGTGCTCTTTTTCCGTCGGTACAAACACATTTGGATGGCGGCCATCGAAACAGTCGATGTAGGAAATGTATTTGAAGTTGCGGCACCATTCATCAATGCCCAGCAGGTTGAAATTTGTGGCGCTGATGAAGAAAATCGGACGTTCATTGCGATGAAAAAAACGTCTGATGTCTGAAATATTATTGAGTTTTTTGGCCTCTTTCTTTTTGGGCTTTTTCGTCGCTTTCTTCGCCATTGATTTGCCTCCCAGCACTGATTTTTAACCGTTGCTCAATTCGTCGATTGCCGCTTGTGTAAATACCCGTAATCCCAACTCCGCGCGAAACCCGTGGATTTCCTTGACGTCGAGCTTGGTTAAAAACTCGATGATTTCGCGACTGGCCACCTGTCCCGGCACCAGTATGGGAAAGCCGGGGGGGTAGGGGATGATGAAGGACGCGGAGACCACCTGTCTACCTGCGTCCATGGCGGCCTGAATTTCGCCGTCGAGCCGGATGAATTCCCATTTTTCTTCATCGTAGGCGAGAAAATATGCGGAACGGGAATCGCCTTCGCCAGCCTTGCCGTCAGCATCTTTGCGAAAAACTTCGTGAAAATGTGAAAAATCCGGCAGGGGCGGCAGGTCTTCGACCACTGATTTTACATTGGCGTCATGCAGGCGGCGTTCGGCCGGGCTCATGTCTTCCAGGCGTTCTTCCAGCTCTTTGGCAATCTTTACCAGAACTTCAATCAGATAGGCAACGGACGAGCGTGTGGTGCCGATATTGGTCATGAACAGGACTGAGTTGCGCGAGGTCTTGTTGATCTGAATACCGTATTTATCCATCAGGATATCGTTCTTGAACGTGTCGCCATCCATTCCGGTGTTGCCGACAAACAATGTGACACGGGTGGCATCGAGGCAGAATTCATCGCTGGCCCAGGCATCCCAGATATCGTTCCAGCCATGATCGGGATCATAATAACTTTCAATGCCGGATTGACGATATTGTTCCGGCACCATATCGCCCACTTTCAAAAGCCGGAAATATTTGCATAATAAGGGATGGGTGGAAATGCTTTTGCGCAGGGTCATGGCCATTTCGACCTGTTTTTGCACCAGCTCGAAACCTTCCAGTTCGACCTGACGACGCCCCACATCAAGGGACGCCAGGATCTGGTAGTTGGGTGAGGTTGACGTATGCGTCATATAGGCTTCGTGAAAGGCTTCCTCGACCTTGGATT
>CAZVAZ010000033.1:0-15693 GCA_964625235.1 uncultured Hyphomicrobiales bacterium | reverse complement strand
TATTACTGTTGCAGTTCAGGTCAACGGCAAGCGCCGGGCGGAGCTTACAATTGCAAAATCAGCAACCAAAGAAGAAGTAGAAACTCAAGCTCTGGCGCTTGACAATGTTATTCGGGCGTTAGACGGTAAGGCAGTTCGTCGTGTTATTGTGGTGCCACAGCGAATTGTTAACATAGTTATCTAACAAGATAGGCATTCAAGAGTGATTTTATTTTCCCGTATTTTTGTCCTGCTGGGTCTGGTGTCGCTTGGCGCATGCGGATTTTCACCTGTTTATTCAGAAAAATCCGGTGCCGCTGCCTCGGCTCAGCTGCGCAACATCGATATAGCACCCACTGGGAACAGAACAACCCAGCTGGTGCGCAATCAATTGATCAAACAATTCTCTAATCAGGGCGAGACACAAGCACCTCAGTTTTACCTCTCTCTCGTCGTTACCGAGAGCCTGTCATCAGTTTTAATACGTCGCACAACCGATGTTCAGCGTAACAACCTCACCATTAACGCCCGTTACACCTTGCAAACCGCTGACAGAAGATCTGTTTTGACCAAAGGGCGCACGGTTTCTATCGCCCCTTACAATTTGGTGTCGACGGATTTCGGCACCATCAGCAGCTCTGAATTTGCCAATGTGAGTGCCAGAAAAGACGCACGCAAAAAAGCCGCGATTTCTGTTGCCGACGATATTGCCCGACGTCTGGCGGCATTTCTGGCCACCAGGTCATAAAACACCGAAAAAACAGAGCACCTCATGTCCGTCCTTAAACGATCGGTTGAGATAGAGCGATTTTTAAAAAATCCTGATCCTGCTGTTTTGGTGGTGCTGATCTATGGTCCTGATGGCGGCCTGGTTACAGAGCGGGCCAAAAGCCTGGTCCGCTCCACTGCAGGGTCTTTGGATGATCCGTTTTCAATTGTCCGCTTGAGCGATAGCGATTTGTCAGGCGATCCCGGCCGCTTGCTGGATGAGGCAAATGCACTGACCTTTGGGAAAACCCGTCGCACTGTATGGATTGATACCGCAGGGCAAAACACTTCTAAAGCATTGGAATTAATAGAGAAAAATACAACTGAAGCTCTAATTGTGATCGCCGCTGACAATCTTAAACCGACATCAAAGTTGCGAAAATTTGCCGAAACTAAAAAATTTGCTGTCGCAATCCCCTGTTATCTGGATGATCTGTCCAGCCTCAACTCGGTATTGGATGGCGAGTTAAAGAAAAACAATCTGACGATAACGCGCGATGCCCGACATTATTTCATCAACCTTCTCGGTGCTGATCGTCAGTTATCCCGACGTGAAATCGAAAAACTCTGCCTTTTCGCTGCCGGAAAAAGTGAAATCACCGCAGATGACGTACGCCTGATAAGCGGTGATGTCACAGCGCCAACGTTGGATAGTCTGTGTGATGCTGTTGGTGAGGGCAATGTTGATCTGGCCGACAGAATTTACAATCGAACAATTACCGCAGGCATCTCTCCCGGTGCTGTTATCGCCCAGTTAATACGCCATTTTATCATGCTCGACTGGATTGTCAGCCGGTCCGCACCAGGCGGGGTTACATCCGGCCAGATTAAGCAGTTTCGCCCGCCAATATTTTTTAAACGCCTGCCATCTGTCGAACATCAGATCCGTCTGTGGTCCCATGAAAATCTGATATCGGCTTTGATGCTTCTGCAACAGGCCGAAAGTCAGTGTCGCAACTCAAAACTGCCCACGGAAGCGTTGGGTGAAAGAGCTCTGTTTTCATTAAGCATGTCAGCAAAGCGCCGCCAAAGGCAGAGTTAAGGCCGTCTATTTGCGTGGGATTGTGTTTAATCGTTTAACAATCCCATCCAGTTGCTCAAGTGTTTTGTAGGAAATCGCCACACACCCTCCTTCAGCACCATCATGTTCAACCGCTACTTTAAGGCCGAGCACATCTGAGAGGGTTTTTTCCAAAGCCAGGGTATCAGCATCTTTAGCCGGCTTAAGTTTGGCAGCCGCATTTTTGGGCTTCTTGTCACGTTTGGATTTTCCTGCAGCCTGACGCGAATACTGTTCCGCCGCCCGAACGCTCAAGCCCTCAGCAATTATCTTTTTGGCCAGTTTTTCAGGATTTTCAGCCGTGAGCAAAGTGCGTACATGACCAGCTGTCAATTCACCGCAGCGCACATATTCCTGCACAACGTCGGGTAGATTGAGCAATCTGAGCGTATTGGCCACATGGCTGCGGCTTTTGCCCAAAACATCGGCCAGGGCTTCCTGGGTATATTCATACTCCTTGCGCAGATGTTCGAAAGCTACCGCTTCTTCAATGGCATTGAGGTTTTCACGCTGAATATTCTCAATCAGTGCAATTTCCACCGCCTCACGGTCGCTGAGCACTTTAATAACAACCGGAACTGTGTGTATTCCAGCCTTTTGTGCCGCCCGCCAGCGCCTCTCACCCGCCACAATCTCAAAAGAATCACTCAGATTATTTATCTGGCGCACCAAAATGGGCTGTATCACCCCTTTTTCGCGAATTGATCTGGCCAGTTCGTCAATAGCTGTATCATCAAAATTGCTGCGCGGGTTGCTGGCACTGGGCCGCAGGAACTCGATGGGGAGTTGCCGGGTACTGTTTGCCGCGCTGCGGGCGGTATTTTCTTCGTACCCCTCACCCATAAGGGCAGCAAGCCCCCGGCCCAATCGCTGGTTTTTTGCACTTGTAGTCATAAATTAGTCTCAACCTTTTGTCGGGCGTAAAGCCTCATGCTGCCTGTAAAGCTTTTTCACGTCGAATGACCTCTGATGCCAGCCGGATATAGGCCTGACTGCCTGAACATTTTGAATCATATAGCAATGCCGGCTTGCCAAAGGAAGGCGCTTCAGACATGCGCACATTGCGCGGGATCACTGTTTTGTAAACCTTGTCACCCATGAATGAGCGCACATCCTGCGCCACCTGATCGGAAAGATTGTTGCGTTGATCAAACATGGTAAGCACAATGCCATGAATTGTCAGCTTGGCATTCAGGGTATCTCTTACCTGTTCCACGGTTCTCAACAACTGGCTCAGCCCTTCCAGCGCAAAAAACTCGCATTGCAGCGGCACCAAAACGGCATCAGCTGCCGCCATCGCATTGATAGTCAACAAGTTGAGTGAAGGCGGGCAGTCAATCAGTATATATGTATATTTTCGTCCAGGATTTTTGCTGCTGTGAAAATCAATAAAATGCCGCCGGATGGCTTCACTCAACTGGTAGGCCCGCCTGTCCATTGACGCCAGCTCTAACTCGGCCCCCAGCAGGTCCAGCGTCGAGGGCACCACACTCAACCGCGGTATCATAGTTTGGATCGGCGTTTCGCGAAGCTCGGCTTTGCCTAATAAAACATCGTAGGACGACAGGGTGCGTACACTTTCTTCAATGCCCAATCCGGTACTGGCATTGCCCTGGGGATCAAGATCAATAATCAGCACTTCCTCGCCAACCGCGGCCAGTGCGGTACCAAGATTAATCGTCGTGGTAGTTTTACCCACACCGCCTTTTTGATTGGCAACCACCAGAATTCGGGGCATGTCCATAATTAACACTCCAGACTATAATCGACAGGGTTATATTATTTTCGCACACATTTGTGAACCACCAGGATTTTTCCCGGCAATCCAAAACTGCGCTCAACAATTTCAGCCTCTATTTTCCAACATTTAGTGCTCGCGGTCAATTCATCCTCTACATCTTGTCCCCTGGGAAATATTCCCACAGCCCCACATTCAAGTGGTTTTTGTGCCAGTTTTAGCAGCAGATCCAGCGGCGCCAGGGCCCTTGCGGTGACCACATCCAGTGCCATTGTCTGTATCGCTTGCGAATCGATGGCTTCAATGCGGCAATTGTGAATTGTAACAGGCGCCTTTATCCGCCGTGACACCTCGCGCAAAAAAGCACATTTGCGCACATTGGCTTCCACCAGATTAACCTGAAGGTTTTTTTGTTGTCCACAGGTTGCTATCACCATTCCCGGAAAACCCGCCCCTGTGCCAATATCAAGCCAGTTTTTAGCCCCTGAGGGTGCATGATGGCCAAGCTCCAGCGAATCAGCAAAGTGCCGTGTCCATAATACCTCAATTGTCGCCGGGCCAACAAGATTGATGCGCCGCTGCCATTTGGTCAGCATATCGGCATAGACTGTCAGCCGTTCCATTGTTTCACGTGAAACATCAAATGTGCGGGCAAACTCGTGTCTGTCATCAGTGGTGAAATTTCCGGTCAACGGTTCACGCACAGCTTTTCTTTTGCGGATTTTTGACGTGGGCCAGCAGTGCGGTGAGGGCGGCAGGCGTAATACCCTCCATGCGCGATGCCTGTCCCAGGGTAACCGGCCGTGCAGCTTCAAGCTTTTCTTTAACCTCCAGAGACAGGCCCCCAATTGAACCATATTCCAGAGTGGCCGGTATATGCAGCGATTCATCTTTGCGGAAGGCCAGAATATCGGCATTTTGCCGATCCAGATAGCCTGAGTATTTAGCGTCTATCTCAAGTTGTTGACCTATTTCACCTGACAGGCTTTGAAGTTGTGGCCAGATATCGCAAAGCCGGGCCAGATCAATTCCCGGATAGGCCAAAAGCTCATGCACATTACGTCTGACGCCATCTTTGTTGATGTTGAGACCATGATCACATGCCTTGTTTGGCGTAATATCCAGACTTGTGGCCATCGCTCTTGCCTCTTGCAGAGCCACACGCTTGGTTTCAAACAGCTGACGACGCCTGGGCCCGACACAACCAAGCGTAATCCCCAGAGGTGTCAGGCGTTGATCGGCATTGTCTGCGCGTAGAGTTAATCGATATTCAGCCCGTGATGTGAACATCCGGTAGGGTTCAGCCACGCCCCTCGTCACCAGATCATCAATCATAACCCCAATGTAGGCATCGGCGCGATCAAGAACAAAAGCATCGCCGCCACTGACACCCAGAGAGGCATTCAATCCGGCCAGCAGCCCTTGTGCGCCGGCTTCTTCATATCCGGTGGTGCCATTAATCTGCCCGGCTAAAAACAAACCTTTAATGCGCCTGGTTTCAAGGCTTGGAAAAAGTTCACGTGGATCAATATAATCATATTCAATTGCATAACCGGGACGGACAATTTCTGCATTCTCCAGTCCGGCAATGGTCTGTATAAACGCCAGCTGAACATCAGCAGGCAAAGAGGTTGATATGCCATTGGGATAAACGGTGGTATCATCAAGACCTTCGGGTTCGAGAAAAATCTGATGGCTGTCACGCTCCTTGAAACGCACAATCTTGTCTTCAATTGACGGGCAATATCGTGGCCCCACGCCCTCAATCTGCCCGGAGTACAAGGCAGATTTTGAGATATTATCAGCAATCAGTTTGTGGGTCTTGGCTGAAGTGTGGGTGATATAACAGGAAATTTGCGGCGTTTCGATTTGTTCGTTCATAAACGAAAACGGCACTGGCGGTATGTCCCCAGGCTGTTCCTGTAGAATATCCCAGTTAATGGTGCGCCCGTCCAATCGGGCAGGTGTGCCGGTTTTAAGCCTCCCCATTTTAAAGCCGGATTGATACAATCTTTCTGACAATTTTCGTGCTGGCTGTTCACCATGGCGGCCTGCCGGAATTCTTTCATTACCAATATGGATCATACCATTAAGAAAAGTGCCGGTTGTTAGCACTACAGCGCCGCAAGCAATAGATTTCCCGTCAGCCAGAACCACACCGTCAATCCGGCCTTGCGTGATCCTGATATCCTCAACATTTCCCTCGAGTGTCCACAGGTTTTCAACAGCGGCTATCTCGTCTTGCATAGCACAACGATAGAGTTTGCGATCACATTGCGCCCGGGGCCCTCGTACAGCCGGTCCTTTTCGCCGGTTTAGCATTCTAAACTGAATGCCTGCAACGTCTGTTACCCGGCCCATCAGACCGTCGAGAGCATCAATTTCGCGCACCAGATGGCCCTTACCCAACCCGCCGATAGCAGGATTGCACGACATTTCTCCAATCGTGCTGAGCTTGTGGGTAATCAGCAGGGTTGCCGCACCATGGCGTGCGGATGCAGCAGCGGCTTCACAGCCTGCATGGCCACCGCCAATGACGATAACATCCCATTTTTTATTCTTCGGCAACATTCCTGATCCAGTCCGGCAAACCTTGTCATTTCGTCAGATTACATAGAGGTTAATGCCACAGGCGTCAAAGCCTCCATTAAATTGTTTCACGTGAAACACTCACTTGCCAACGCAAAAGTCATTGAAAATTACATCAAGCAAATCTTCCACATCCACCCGACCGGTAAGACGGCCCAGCTCGCGCGCGCAAATGCGCAGGTTTTCCGCAATCAACTCATCGGCCAACTCAGGTGTTTCAAGTACTTTCGATAAAACATCGACAATCCTCGTCAGAGCTTCCCGGTGGCGCGCACGCGTGATGACGGCTTTTTCTCCACTGGATTGTATAGACTTGGCAATATCGGCGATATTTTCAACCAGCATATCCAGTCCTGCGCCTGTCTTGGCTGAGATTTTCAAATCAGGGTAGTCCCCCTCATCTGGCGTTGAGAGAATCCTGCTTGAATCAATATCGCTCTTATTTCGTAAACGAATCAAAAACTGATCCGAATCGATCGGGAAATTGAAAGGCGCCTCCTCAATTGTACCATCTGTTGTCCAGAGAATTACATCTGCGGTTCTAATTTTCCTCCTGGCGCGCCTTACACCTTCTTCCTCTATTTCATCTCCGCCATCGCGCAACCCGGCTGTATCCGACACGGTGACCGGAAAACCATTTAAATCCAGATGAACTTCAATTACATCACGTGTGGTTCCCGCCTGCTCAGAAACGATGGCCACATCTCTTTTTGCCAATCCATTTAACAGGCTCGATTTCCCGGCATTGGCGGGCCCCGCAATAACCACCTGAAGGCCGTCACGAAGTCGCTCGCCCGCTCTTTGATCTTTGAGATGATCAGCAATATGATTTTTAAGATCAAGAATATTCGAGACCATATGCCGGTTAACATCAACGCCCACATCTTCTTCATCACTAAAATCAATACCCGCTTCAGCGTAAGCCTGAATGTGAACCAGCCTGTCGCGCCAATGATTTAATTGATCAGACAATCCACCGCGCATCTGCACCAGAGCCTGCCGCCTTTGCTCCTCGGTTTCAGCCGCTACAAGATCTGCTATAGCCTCTATGCCGGTAAGATCAAGCTTGCCATTATAAAATGCCCGTCGGGTAAACTCCCCAGCCTCCGCCATGCGCAAACCATCAACAGAACCAATCGCCTCCATAACAGCGGCTATTACCGCACCGCCGCCATGGATGTGAAGTTCTGCAACATCCTCGCCGGTAAAACTGCCAGGAGCCGGAAACCACAAAACCAGGGCCTGGTCCAGTGGGTCGCCAGATTGAGGATGAGTAATTGTTTTGAGACAGGCATGGCGGGCCGGTATTTCTCCTTCGCACAATTGCTGCAGCAAGCCCTCAGAGTGCGGTCCGGAAACACGAATAACAGCAATTCCGGCACGCCCGGAGCCACTCGACATTGCATAGATTGTATCGTCCATCGCCAAATTAAATCACCACCATTTACCGAACGCCCTGCTATACTGATACATCTGATCTTTATAGCAATTTTCGGCTTAAAAAATTATGTCCAAAAATCTCCTTGGCAAAGAAATCAGCCCTTATCTCCTTCAACATAAGGATAATCCTGTCCATTGGTACCCCTGGGGCAAAGAAGCACTGGACCAGGCGCGAAAACTCAACCGCCCAATATTGTTGTCAGTTGGCTACGCCGCCTGTCACTGGTGCCATGTCATGGCTCACGAAAGCTTTGAAGACGATGAAACCGCTGAGGTTATGAACAGACTTTTCATCAATATCAAGGTCGATCGAGAAGAACGCCCGGACATTGACAAAATATACATGAACGCAATCCAACTCATGGGCGAACAGGGCGGCTGGCCTTTGACTATGTTTTTAACGCCCGCTGGAGAGCCATTCTGGGGTGGCACATATTTTCCAAAAACGCCCAATTACGGCCGACCCGGTTTTATTCAGGTGCTCAATCAGATTGCTGAAATACACCAAAACCAGCCCGATAAAGTCAAAACAAACTGTGATGCCATCAACCAGGCATTGAGCAAAAAACCAGAAAAAGACGACACCCACATACTGACAGTCGATATAGCCAACCAGGTTGCAAACCGTCTTTTGCAACAAATTGATTTCAAACATGGCGGCCTCAAGGGTGCACCAAAATTTCCTCAAACCATCATTTTAGATCTGTTATGGCGAACTGGCATCAGATTAAACCTGCCGGAATATCGCAATGCTGTAACAATTTCACTCGACCGCATGAGCCAGGGCGGCATATATGATCATCTTGGTGGCGGATATTCGCGTTATTCAGTAGACGAATTTTGGCTTGCCCCACATTTTGAAAAAATGCTCTATGACAATGCTCTCATCCTCGATTTGTTAACTAGGGCCTATCAGGCAACATCAGAACCCCTTTTTCAACACCGCATTGAAGAAACCATTGCTTGGTTGCAGCGCGAGATGGTGACAGGTGAAAGAGCCTTTTGCGCCTCCTTGGATGCAGATTCTGAAGGTGTTGAAGGAAAATTCTATGTCTGGTCGGCCGAAGAAATCAAACAACACCTGGAACCGGATTTTGACGCATTCGCACAAATCTATGATGTTAGTAAGGAGGGAAACTGGGAACAGGTAAATATTCTCAACCGTCTAAAGTCAGGAAATCTGAAAAATGACGAAATTGAGCAGACTTTAAGCCAAAACCGAAAAACGCTGTCCAAGCAACGTGAGGGGCGCATTCGACCCGGTCTTGATGACAAAATTCTCAGCGACTGGAACGGTCTTATGATTTCCAGCCTTGCCAGCGCTTCCACTGCATTCAGAAATAATACCTGGCTGGAAATGGCCAAAAACGCCTATCACTATATCACCACCGCCATGATCATTGATGGTCAGCTTCACCACGCCGCCCGATTGGGAAAAATCCAGCATTTGGCAACGTCTGAGGGCTATGCAAATATGATCCGGGCAAGCCTCGCCCTGCATCAGGCCACCGGTGACATTGATTATCTGAACACGGCAATTGACCTCAATTCTTCAGTGTATGAGCATTATTGGGATCGCAACGATGGCGGATATTTTTTTACCGCCGATAATGCCGAAAGCCTCATTGTAAGAACCCGCTCTCATCACGACGATGCAACCCCCAATGCCAACGGTATCATGGCGCAAAACCTGATCAGATTAAATCTTCTGACTGCTAATCAGGAACACCTGGATCGGTGCGATCAGGTAATTTCTGCATTCACAACCGACATGTTCCAAAACATATTCAACAGCGCATCGTTGCTGGTGGCATTTGAAATGAGGATGGCTCTTTTAAGCGTTGTTATTGCACCGGGAAAAGACGAAAACCTCAATCAACTTATGCAGACTACAGTGCGTTCCTCCATCCCCGCAACGGCTGCATTATTGATATTTAACTCAGACACATCGCTCACCAAAACCCATCCCGCCCATGGCAAATCCTCCATTAAGGATCTCCCGACCATCTATATCTGTCAAAACAACACCTGCGCCAACCCTCTCACTGAAAAGGAAGACATAATTCAGGCATTGATTGCCCTTTAAGCAGGGCAAATCCCTTATACCATTGGCGTTAAGGTTCAATCCATCTCCCCGTTTTACCGGCGTCGATGGTTACAAAAAAATGAAAAATATCGAAATTAAATGAGATCAGGTATTCATCGAATCAAAGAATTCATCATTGTTCTTGGTATGCCTGAGCTTATCGAGCAAAAATTCCATCGCATCCACTGTACCCATAGGATTAAGTATCCGGCGCAGAACATGCATTTTCTTGAGAATTTCTTTAGATACAACAAGCTCTTCTTTTCGGGTGCCCGACTTGGTTATGTCGATTGAGGGCCAGACGCGCTTGTCTGAAATTTTACGATCAAGAATAATTTCTGAATTACCCGTGCCTTTGAATTCCTCAAAGATAACCTCATCCATGCGACTGCCGGTATCAATCAATGCTGTGGCAATAATGGTCAAAGACCCGCCTTCTTCAATGTTTCTGGCAGCGCCAAAAAACCGTTTTGGTCGCTGCAGCGCATTGGCATCGACACCGCCAGTCAAAACTTTACCAGATGACGGCACAACCGTATTATAAGCCCGGCCCAGACGCGTAATCGAATCAAGCAAAATAACAACATCACGCCCGTGCTCAGTAAGTCGTTTGGCCTTTTCAATTACCATTTCGGCCACCTGTACATGGCGTACCGCCGGTTCATCAAAAGTTGAGCTGATCACTTCGCCTTTAACCGAACGCTGCATGTCTGTCACTTCTTCAGGGCGCTCATCAATCAGCAGGACAATCAGGTAACATTCAGGGTGATTGGCGGTGATACTGTGCGCAATGTTCTGCAACAACACGGTCTTGCCTGTGCGCGGAGGTGCAACTATCAGCCCGCGCTGGCCTTTACCCAGTGGTGCCACCAGATCGATAATCCGCGAGCTTCTATCTTTTAAAGTCGGATCATCAACCTCCATCAACAGGCGTTCATCAGGATAAAGCGGCGTCAGATTGTCAAAATGCACTTTGTGACGGGCATTTTCCGGGTCCTCGAAATTTATCGTAACAATTTTCAACAACGCGAAATAGCGTTCGCCATCCTTGGGACTGCGAATTTGGCCTTCGACGGTATCGCCGGTGCGCAGGCTAAATCGTCTGATTTGGCTGGGGCTCAGATAAATATCATCGGGACCAGGCAGATAGTTAGCATCAGCAGAGCGCAAAAAACCAAATCCGTCCTGCAACACTTCAACCACACCCTGGCCGATAATTTCCACTTCGCGGTCTGCCAGAGACTTGAGTATGGCAAACATAAGTTCCTGCTTGCGCAATGTGCTGGCATTCTCGACTTCCAGGTCCTCAGCAATCACCAGCAAATCAGTTGGCGATTTTATCTTCAGGTCCTGAAGCTTGATCTCGTCAATTTGATCAAGGTCCGTCATACGATCTCCGATATATAGTGAAACAGAATATACTTTTTCTCAAAGGTTACGGCCAAAAGGAGCCGTTTCCTGTGCAATTATCGACACTTACGATTCTCTGAAAAGATTGCTACATAAGACAATGTTAGGAAAATAATCAGACACGGCCTTTGGACTGCCGATATCACGATTTAAGAGTAGCAAAATTTAAGGCAAAACGAAACAGTTGAATTTTGTTGTCTATATAACCCTTAATATGAACAGTTCAATAAAAAACTGAATTTTCTCAATAATCTGACAAAATCAGGGTGGTTTCTTTAAAAAGGTCTGACAATTACTAAAATCACAATAGCTATCATCAATACGGTCGGCACCTCATTTATCATGCGATAAAATTTACTGTCGTGCTGATTTTCATCAGAGGCAAACTTTGCTGCGAGTTTTCCCAGATAAATATGAAAGAGTGTCAATAAAATGACCAGACCAAGTTTGGCATGAAACCAATAACCGGCATCAGAAGCTACCGCATCAAAACCCAGCAATAAAATCAGCCCCAGAGCCCATGTTACCATCATTGCCGGTGCCATAATCGCTTTCAGCAATCGACGCTCCATGGTTTTAAAGGTCTCGGATTGACCGCTGTTTTGCTTAACTTCACTGTGATAGACAAACAATCGGGGCAAATACAGCAATCCGGCCATCCACGAAATAACAGCGATAATGTGAAAAGCCTTCGCCCAAAGATATAACGCGTCCATAGGTCCTCTCGAAACTAACTGGGATTTAAGCGCTTCTGATAATCTCGACCACCCGGGCAACATTTTCCGGTGGTGTTTCAGGTATTAATCCATGGCCCAGATTAAAGATAAACGGTCTCCCGGCCATCGTATCAAGCACGTGTTTTACCTCAACCTCCAGCCTTTCGCCACCAGCTACCACAGCTAAAGGATCGAGATTGCCCTGAAGTACGCAGTTATTATCCAGATTATCCCGCGCCCAGGCGAGGCAGACACTTGTATCCAAGCTTACACCGTCAACACCGGTTTGTTCAATAAACCGCTTGTAGCGCACGCCGGCATTACGGGGAAAACCAATTATCGGTACATCCGGGTAAGTCTCTTTAACGCCCGAAACGATGGCAGCCATTGGCTTTATACACCAGTGTTCAAATTCCAGCTCACCCAGATTACCGCCCCAGGTATCAAACACCTGCAGTAAATCAGCACCGTTTTCCACCTGCCTGCAAAGATACTGCACTGAGGTTTCAACCAGCAGATCGATAAGTTCCTGCACCCAGGCTTCCCGCCTGAATGCGGCCAGTCTGGCATCTTTCTGGTCAGGTGATCCCTTGCCCGAAATCATATAGGTAGCCACTGTCCACGGAGCTCCGCAAAACCCGATTAAAGCAGTTTCCTTTGGCAGACTTTCGCGAACCTGTTTGACTGTCTGATAGACTGGTGCCAGGTGAGTATGAAGATTTTCAACTGTCAGTTTTCTGAAATCTTCTTCACTTCTGATAGGTTCCAGGATTGGTCCGACATTTTCACCAAATCGTACATTTTGCCCCAAACCATCCGGGATCAGGAGAATATCAGCAAACAGGATAGAAGCATCAAAACCATATCTTCTGATTGGCTGAAGGGTTACTTCTGTTGCAAAATCAGGCGAATAACACAGATCGAGAAAATTACCGGCTGATTTTCTCACCTCGCGATATTCCGGTAAATAACGGCCTGCCTGCCGCATCATCCATACAGGAGCAGGTGTCAGGCTTTCACCTTCAAAAACTCTCATAAACCGGCAATCGTCAGTTCGTCTTTTATATGCTATATTCATTGAGTGGTTATCGGGAATTCTCAACGATCAATCAATAATAAAATAAAAGAATATTTTTATTGTTGTTTTTGTATGACAGGCATTAAGCGGGAATTAAAAAAAATCCACAAAAAATCAAAGATTATTTTAATTCACATGTTATCTATACCAGCTGATCAATGAAAACAGATTAAAATAAAAGAATAAATAGTTATTTATTTACAATGGCTTAAAGATATAAATTAAAAATTATCCACCTGTACTTGCCTGGGCATCAGTGGATATCTGTTGGAAAACGCATAGTTTTCAACATATCAAAATCACAAGGATAAAATAATACCGCCAAAATTATTTGGGGACAGGATTCATCATAGTGGGGATTGATTTTCGTTACCCCTGAAACAAGTGCAACTTATTAACTGTTATACATATTTATGAACAAAAATTCTGACAGATTTTTTCACCTCCACCTGGTTTCCGATGCCACCGGCGAAACCCTGAATGCTGTTGCCAAGGCTGCAACCGTTCAATATGCCTCCTTTCGTTCCATAGAACATGTTCACGCACTGGTACGCAGTGAAAAACAGCTTGCCCGGATTTTGACCGAGATAGAAAATGCACCCGGCATTGTCTTCTTCACCCTGGTGAACCAGGATTTGAGAAAAAAACTGGAAACCCGCTGCGAAGCCCTTGGCGTTCCCACAATCGCTATCCTCGATCCGGTCATTGAATTATTGTCTGCCTATCTTAATACAGAATCAATCCCGCAAATTGGCGGGCAACATGTGCTTAATGCTGAATATTTCAGCAGAATTGATGCTCTCAATTTTACCATGGCCCATGACGATGGCCAGATGACCGAAGATATTGATACAGCTGACCTCGTGCTGGTCGGCATCAGCAGAACATCAAAAACCCCCACAAGCATATATCTTGCCAACAAGGGCGTAAAAACCGCCAACATTCCTCTGGTACCGAATATTCCACTGCCGCCGCAACTGGAGAAAATTACCAAACCCCTGGTTGTCTGCCTGATAGCAAGCACGGAACGTATCATTCAAATTCGCCGCAACCGGCTGCTTTCGCTCAATCAAACGCAGGAAACAGAATATATTGATCGCGGTAAAATTGCCGAGGAGCTGAAATTTGCCAGAACCCTGTGCGCCCGCAACAACTGGCCGATTGTCGATGTCACCCGGCGTTCGATTGAAGAAACAGCCGCCGGCATATTAAATCTTCTGTCCAAGCGTAATCAGGTTCAATCATTGTGAAACAGATAATCCTGGCATCCGCGAGCAAAATCCGCGCCCAGCTTTTGCAAAATGCCGGCGTGAATATTGAAACAATGCCAGCTGACGTTGATGAAGATGCAATGAAACGCGTGCTGTCTTCGCAATCTCCCCAACTGAAGGGAGGTGATCTGGCTGAATTTCTGGCTGAAGCCAAGGCCCTTGATATCAGCCGTAAAAATCCCGGCCATCTGGTTATTGGTGCTGATCAGACACTTCAATGTGGCAACTTGCTTTTCGATAAAGCCCGCGATTTAAAGGATGCCCGCAAAAAATTACTGGCCTTACGTGGTAATACCCACACTTTATACAGTGCAATCGCGTGTGCCAGACAGGGCGCTGTAGTATGGCGCTACAATGATGCAGCCCACCTCACCATGCGCAATTTTTCACCGGAATTCCTTGGAAAATACCTGGCCCTACCTGGCGATGATGCTTTTGGTAGTGTTGGTGCATACAGGCTCGAAGCCCACGGTGTGCAGCTTTTTGAAAAGATTACCGGGGATTACTTCACAATATTAGGGCTGCCGCTTCTGCCTTTACTGGAATTCCTCAGAGCAGAGGGGGTACTGGAGCGATAATGACCAAAACCCCTCATGCATACGTGATTGGCAATCCGGTTAAACATTCGCGATCTCCGCAAATCCATCAGTACTGGCTCAAACACTATGGCCTTGACGGCAGTTATGATCTGGCTGAGCTTGCACCGGAACAACTCGCCGCTTTCATTAAAAAATTGCGCCACAACGACAATGCCGGGGCAAATGTCACCCTGCCTTACAAGCGTGATGTAATAGCCTGTCTCGATGAGATAGATGAAGATGCCCGCAGCGTTGGCGCGGTAAATACCATTTACAAACAGGGTGGAAAACTCCTCGGCACCAATACCGACATCTACGGGTTTTTAACCCACCTGTCACTAAGTGCGCCCGACTGGCTGGAAAATACAACAAGCGTCGTGATAATCGGCGCCGGAGGTGCCGCCAGAGCAATCCTTTCGGCTATGAAAACATCAGGTGTTGGCAATGTATATATCACAAACAGAACAATATCGCGTGCCCAAAACCTGGCCGATGAAATCCATGCCTGCGCCCGGGCGGTAGAAATGGCGCAACTGGACGGCCTTTTGCCGACCGCTGATCTGATTATCAACACAACATCTTTGGGAATGACCGGACAGCCACCACTGGAACTTGATTTATCAGCGCTGCCCAGCCACGCCATAGTCGTTGATATTGTCTATACGCCGCTGAAAACCGGACTGCTGCTTGAGGCTGAAAGGCACGGGTTTGTAGCCGTTGATGGCCTGGGAATGTTGCTGCATCAGGCCGTGCGCGGATTTGAGTTGTGGTTTGGTACAAAGCCTGAAGTGACACCTCAGTTGCGACAAATGGTTGAAAAATCCCTCAAGGCAGCCCCGTGATCATTATCGGCCTGACCGGCTCCATTGCCATGGGCAAAACCGAAACCGCCGGGATGTTCAAACGTTTAGGCGTACCGGTCTATAGTGCCGATGAGGCCGTTCATGAACTTTATGCCAAAAACGGAGCAGCCGTAAAAC